>CAIMFA010000668.1 GCA_903840185.1 uncultured Lentisphaeria bacterium
GACTATCCAAAGTGTCGGAGTGGAGTAAATAATTGAAAATGGAAAATGAAAAGTGGAAAATGAAAAGACAGAATAGCAACAGCCTCAAAGCAGTCTCTAAACTCTCCGGAATGTTTGTGAAAACTCGAAAGCGTTATGCTCAGCGACTATCCAAAGTGTCGGAGTGGAGTAAATAATTGAAAATGGAAAATGGAAAGTGAAAAGACAGAATAGCAACAGCCTCAAAGCAGTCTCTAAACTCTCCGGAATGTTTATGAAATCTCGAAAGCGTTATGCTCAGCGACTATCCAAAGTGTCGGAGTATATCCGCTGATGACATCCCGCAGGCGCGGGACTAACCCGATAGTTAGCTGGGCGCAGATGTTAAAAATGGAATAGACCATCCAGGAAGACTATCCAAATGCTCGGAGTGGCTGTCAGAAACGAGCGAGCAGAATTTCCGCATACGAATGATATAGTTGTGCAGCATGAAATTTTATAGGTGTAGTTTGTGTCTATTGCGGGTATCAAAAAAAAAGTGGTGGCTGGACCCAGAATCGAACTGGGGACACGAGGATTTTCAGTCCTCTGCTCTACCGACTGAGCTATCCCGCCACCATTTAGTTTCCGAATGATTTAACATTCGAGAGCCTATAATAGAAAGCTTCAACACAAATATTCAAGCACAGAAAACAAAAAAAGTATTTTTTTTGAGAAAAAGCTAAAAAATCTGGCAAAAACAGGAAATGAGGTTAATATTAGCTGATTATCTAAGAAATAACACATATAGAGGCATCTATGAAGATAGTCATAGCTCCGGATTCGTTCAAAGGCAGCCTGCGCAGTCCGGAAGTCTGTACCGCAATTGAGGCGGGGATCAGATCTGTAATGCCGGATGCCGAAATAATCTCAATCCCGATGGCGGACGGCGGCGAAGGCACGGTGGAGGCCGCGGTTATTTCGACCGGCGGTCATTTCGAAGAGGTCATTGCCGCCGGACCGCTGGGCACGATGGTAAACGCCTGTTACGGGTTGCCGGGCGGCAGGGCCTGCGCAATTATGGAGATGGCTTCCGCCAGCGGAATCGAACTGTTGACCGCGGAGCAGCTGAACCCGTTGAAGACTTCCACTTACGGCACCGGTGAAATAATCCGGGCGATTCTCCGTAAAGGGATTCAGGAGATAATTATCGGTATCGGCGGGAGTGCCACTGTTGACGGTGGCGCCGGGATGGCGCAGGCGCTCGGGTTCCGATTTTTTGACGCTGACGGTGGCGAGCTGCCGCATGGCATCGGGGGAGGAGAGTTGGGCAGGATCAGCAGGATTGATTGTTCAATGGTCGAGACGCTGCTCAAAAACTGCCGGATAAAAGTTGCCTGCGATGTTACCAATCCGCTGCTTGGCGCGAATGGCGCGGCGAGAGTATTCGGGCCGCAGAAAGGTGCCACTCCGGATATGGTCGAACTGCTGGAACAGAATCTGGCATCTTATGCGGAAGTATTGACGCAGTCCGGACTTTGTTACGGATGCGATAATCCCGGCGATGGCGCGGCGGGAGGACTTGGTTTTGCGTTGCGGGTTCTGACAAAAGCGCAAATGGTTTCCGGGGCCGGTTTGATGATCGGGATTACCGGACTGGAAAGTCATTTGAATGGCGCTGATTTGCTGATTACCGGTGAAGGCTGTTCCGATTCCCAGACTGTCAATGGGAAACTTTGCGCAGTCGTTGCGGAAGCGGCGAAAAAGGCGGGAGTTCCGGCTGTGCTGCTTTCGGGCGCCGTTCTCGGCGGTGCTGAAATGTTCGGCGGACTGTTTTCCGGAGCGTTCAGCATTGCTCCCGGTCCCTGTACGCTGCAGGAGGCTATCAGCTCGACCCGCCGGAATTTAATTGCCGCGGCTGCTAATATTGCCGGATTATATAAAGCTGCAAGGAAATGATTAGAATTTATAAAGGAGAGAGTGAAATGAAATGGTTGTTTAGCTGTCTGATGCTGGCGTTAACCTGTTTTTGTACGGCGGGCGATAACTATTTTCAGCATGAGCTGACATCCGGCGCCAAACCATGGACGGACAAGCCGCTGTTCAATAATGATGGCAAATTTCATTTTGTGGTGCTTGCAGACCGGACAGGCGGTGCTCGTCCGGGTATCTTTGAAAGTGCGGTGAGGAAAGTAAATCTTTTAGAACCGGATTTTGTTATTTGCGTCGGAGATCTTATTGAGGGTTATACTAATGACCGTCAGAAATTAGTTGCTCAAAGGCGTGAATTGGATGCGCTTGTCAACCAGCTGGATATGCGTTTCTTTTATGTTGCCGGAAACCATGATACCGGCTCCGGCAAGGATATGGCGAAATACCCGGAACTGCGCAAAGTGTGGCAGGAATTATACGGGCCGGAATATTATTATTTTCTCTATAAGAATGTGCTTTTTATGGTATTGCACTCCCAGGAGTCGGAAGAGGATTGTATCGGGAAAGCGCAATCTGACTGGGCCGTTGAGGTTTTGAAGAAATACTCAGACGTCAAGGAGACTTTTATTTTTGTGCATTACCCGCTGTGGCAGGAATCATATTTGAAGAAATATAGAGAACTGGAGCCTTTGTTCGCGGAGTTAAGCACCCGGAATCACACCATTTTTGCCGGTCATGAGCATCAGTATACTAAATTTGAGCGGAACAAGCAGAAATATATCCGCATGTCAACTACCGGCGGCATTAACTCGATCGGAGATACAGGGCGTTTTGATCATTTTATGTGGGTTTCTCTGTTCAATGACAGACGTCCGGTATTTGCCAATATCATGCTGGATGGCGTTACTGATGAAAATATATTGACGGAGGAAATGACAAAAATCCTGAAAGAATTCAAAACCGTACGGCAGAATATTGTTTGTAAAGATAAGGCGTTTGAAATGCCGGTGGTGATTAAGAACCCCTGCAAAGATACGTTGAAATACAAGATCATTCTTACCGGCAATAAGAACTGGAGTTTCTCAACGCCGGAGTTCAGCGGAGAAATCCCGGCGGAACAGGAAATTACTTTGACCTTGAAAGGCAGTGTTGAAACAGTGTTCCCTGCCCCTCAGGCGGAAGGGGAATTTGAAGCTGCCGGCGGCAATAAGTTCAAAATGAAACTGCCGGTTCCTTTCTTTCTTGTAAACAACACTGAAATGAGTGTGCCATATACGGCGTCCGCGCCGGTTATTGACGGCAAGCTGGATGACAAATGCTGGCAGAGTCCGGTCTCCGGAGAATTTCGTGATTCTGTGAATTCCGGCAAGTCAAAGGCTGAGACAAAAGTCTGGCTGGCTTATGATAATGATTATCTGTACTGGGCGGTGAAATGTTACGAACCGGATAAAAGTACAATCGTCAGGAAGCACTCCAGGCGGGATTCTGCGATCTGGGAGGATGACTGCATGGAATTATTTCTGGATACAGGGTTTGACCGGAAGAATTACTACCAGTTCGTCATCAATTCAGGCAACGCGATTTATGATGCCAACGTCCCGGATAAAAAATTTAATGCGGATATAAAAAGCGCAGTCAATTTTGATGCTGACGGCTGGACGCTGGAAATGGCGATCCCGTGGAAAGACCTTAAAGTGAATAATCCCGGAAACAAGCAGATGGGGATACTTTTCGCGAGAAGCAGGCCGGGCAGGGAGAGCATCTGTCAGCTGCCGGTGGTCGGCGGCGGTAATCATACTCCGGAAAATTTTGGAACGCTCAGGCTTAAACCGGCAGCGGAACCCGTTCCCGGTAAATAGTATCAGCTACATGATTGAATAAAATACGATTTTTCCGGCGGTGCAGGATAAAAATAGTTTGCATTGAATGATGATAACGGCTATTGATAACCTTGCATGATTTTCTTCCGTCCGGAAAGATACGGTTTTTTCATGGAACGGAGCGATGTAAGGAGTATCAATACGGCATATGAAAATACAGACAAAACTATCAGGATTTTTCATTATTCTGCTGGCGGTATTTTCGTATCTTTTACTCTGGACAGGGACTCGTTCCTACCGTCAGGAAGTAGCCGCGCTGAACGCGGAAGTGTCCCGTGAGAAGATTAAACTTCTGATGAACACAATCAGCGAGCAGGACAATCTCTTCTTTGAAAAAATCTATAAATCACCCAAAGAAGCCCAGGAAAAAGCCATTGAGCATGTAAAGAACAGCTATCAGAACAGCACTGACTTTACAAAATACCCTTTTATAGTTTCCGCGGACTCCAGATATGTTGTGCATCCGACGCTGCCCGCCGGCGCACTGTTCACCTGGGACAAAGTGGCGGTCAATAAGCTGTTGAAGACTGGCGAGGGTGAAATCCGGTTGAACGAGCCGTACGGGGAAAAAATCGTCTATTACCAGGCGTTTAAACCATGGCGCTGGCTGGTTTGTTATTCGCTGCCGGCGGATGTTGACTATTATTCGGGAGTGTCCGCGTCCAGTTTGCGCCAGATCATCGCGGTGCTGGGCTGCATGCTGGCATCCGTCGGCCTGCTCTACTGGCTGATTCAGAAAGCATTGGCTCCGCTCAGCGATCTGGCGGATTCGGCTGAAGGTATGGCTGCCGGCAAGTTCCCGCAGCGCGAACAACGCCAGTACCCCGACGATGAAGTCGGCATCATGGGACGCGCGTTTGACGATATGGCGGAAAAAATCCAGAACTCAATGGCTGAGCTGCAAGCTGAAATCAGCGAGCGCCGGAACAAGGAAATGGAGTTCCGTGAACTGATTGAAAACTCCCCGCTCCCCATGGCGGTAATCAATCCTGACAAAACCTATTCAGTGAACAATATGTTCAGCCGGATGTTCGGCTATTCTGAAAAAGACATGGCGACTTTTGACGACTGGTTCAATCTGGCCATGCCGGATGAAAACTACCGGAAAAAGGTAATCAGCCTGTGGGTCGGCCATGTAACCGGCGACCGGTTCGGCGGCGAGACATTCAAAGTTACCTGCAAGAGCGGCGAAATGCTGGAGATTGAAGTGCGTCATAAGCTGATCGGCAACCGGAATCTGCTGATATTCAACGATCTGACCGCCCGCAAACGGGTTGAAGGTGAACTGCGCACCACCCGCAATTATCTTAATCAGGTGCTGGACTCCATCAAACTGCTGCTGGCCGCCGTCAATGAAAAAGGCATTGTTACCCAGTGGAACCGACCGATGGAGCAATACACCGGCATCAAGGCGACATTCGCCATCGGTAGTTCGCTCTGGGACGTCGCGCCATTCCTGAACAATTACCGCACTCAGATTGAGGAAGCCGCGAACTCCGGAAAATTCCTGGAACTTTACCGTGAAAGCATCATCCAGGAGCATGAGCTTTATTTTAATATTTCCATCAATCCGCTGCCGGCAAGTGAAAATCCGGGGGCGGTTATCATTCTGGAAGACGTTACCGAGCTGATTAAAAAAGGCGAACAGCTTGTGCAGGCCCAGAAAATGGAAACCGTGGGTACGCTCGCAGGCGGCCTGGCCCATGATTTCAACAACGTTCTCGGCGGTATCAAGGGTGCCATCTCCATGGTGAATTACTACCTGAAAAACAGTCCATCGGCAATCGGGGAAATCAAGGAATTCACCGCCATAGCGGAACGTTCGACCACCCGCGCCTCCAGCATGGTCGAGCAGCTGCTGACGCTGTCGCGCAAGAGCCAGCTCACGTTCTCTCCGGTTGACCTCAAGCAGGCGCTGCTCAATGTCCTGGAAATCTGCCGCAGCACGTTTGACAAAAGCGTGATCATTAATACTTTTATGCCGGTGTCCGCGGCGATGGTCAAAGCCGACCAGACTCAGATCGAGCAGGTTATGCTTAATCTCCTGATTAACGCGGAGCATTCCATGACTTTGATGCTTGGCGAGGATGATGTCCGCGGCGGATCTATCATTATCTCGATAAAACGGGTTTCGCGCCGTCCGCCTGTTCAGACTGAAGAGAATACGGAAGTAAATGTTCTCCCTGGGGAAGAGGAGTTTTACTGGCAGGTTTCAGTTAAAGATACCGGGGTGGGCATCCCGCGCGAAATCCAGCCGAAGATATTTGATCCATTCTTCACCACTAAAAGCAAGGGCAGGGGGACCGGGCTGGGGCTGTCCATGGTTTACAGCATCATCGACCGGCATAAAGGCTATGTCGAGGTGGAGTCTGAACCCGGTGAAGGCAGCACATTCACTGTCGGCCTGCCGGAACTGCTTCAGGATGATGACAGCGCGTTACAGGATAAGCCCAATGGCGAACTGGCGTACGGCACGGGGCTGATTTTGATTATTGACGATGAAGAGGCGATCAGAATTACCGCGTCAAAAATGCTGGAGGCCGTCGGCTATGATACCATCTGCGCCGTGGACGGGACCGCCGGATGCGAACTGTACAAGTCCCGTCAGCAGGAGATTAAAGCGGTGCTGCTGGATATGGCCATGCCCGGTATTTCCGGTCTGGAAACGTACCAGAAACTGAAAGAGATCAATCCCGCCATCAAGGTGCTTATGACGTCAGGTTACAGCAATGACACCAGAATGCAGAGGGCGCTGGCAATCGGAGCTAACGGCTTTATCAAAAAGCCGTTTTCGCTGACCAGGCTGAGCGAGAAAATGAGTGACGTGGTCTCTGGAGCACAAGGAAGCACGGAAGTTGAATTATCTTAATTTTCATGCGCATCAGCCGGAAATATCGCCGGACATGACGGCGGTTGTCTGCTTTGAGCCGTCCGGGCCGCTTCCGGCAACTCCGCCGGGACAGTTTACCGCCTGCGGAATCCATCCGTGGAGCCTAAGCAAATTATCCGCCGGCGAGATTGAGCAATGCCTGTCTGTGCTGGCTGAATATGCCGGCTCCGGCCTGCTTTGCGCCATCGGTGAAACCGGGCTGGACAGGCTGAACGGGCCGGAATTGGATCTGCAGACCGATATTTTCCGCAGACATATCGAGCTTGCCGACAAATATTCCCTGCCGCTGATAATCCACTGCGTCCGGTGCTATCCGGAACTGCTGCAGATCAAGAAACTGTCGGGCAGCGCTGTTCCATGGATGATCCACGGCTTCAACAGCAACGTCCGGCAGCTTGAACAACTGCTCAGTCACGGCTGTTTCATCTCATTCGGCCCGCCGGCGATGCGCGGCAGGAATGTGAAGGAATCGCTGCTGAAAGCGGTGCCGCTGGAGCGTTTATGCCTTGAAACCGATGACAGTCCGGATGATATTAAGAGCATATACGGAACAGCCGCCGCCATCCTGAAAATTGATGAAGCCGCGCTGCTGGAAATAATGAATCATAATTTTGAAAGTATATTCAGGAAAACAAATGACCGGTAATATTGATGAATTCCCCTCGTGGCAGCGGCGTACCGCAATGCTTATCGGCAGGGACGGCCTTGCCAGACTCAAAAAATCGCATGTCCTGGTTGTCGGACTGGGTGGTGTCGGCGCGTATGCCGCCGAACTGATCTGCCGCGCCGGAGCGGGCAGAATGACCATTGTTGACGGCGACGTGGTGGAAGAATCCAACCGCAACCGGCAGCTCCCCGCCACGGTCAACACTGAAGGGCAGAGCAAAGCTGGGATCATGGCCGCCCGGCTGGCCGCAATCAACCCTGAAGCGGAAATCATCAGCCTCTATAAGTTCATTCACGACGAGGAAACCGATGAGTTGCTGAAGCCTGAATACGACTATGTCGTGGATGCGATTGATTCGCTGTCGCCCAAGACTTTTCTGATTATGAAAACCCTTGAACTCGGTTTCCCGCTGGTAAGTTCGATGGGCGCGGGCGGCAAATGTGATCCGTCCATGGTCAAGGTCGCCGATATTTCCAAAACGTTCAATTGCAGACTGGCGAAAGCCGTCCGTAAGAGACTGAACCGGTTCGGCGTCAAATCCGGCTTTAAAGCGGTGTTTTCGCCGGAAGACGTTGATGACGATGCTATTATGCCGTCTGGAGATATGGAATCCGGCAACTTCCGTTCCACCGTCGGCACAATCTCCTATATGCCTGCCATCTTCGGCTGCTTTTGCGCATCCGTGGTGATTCGCGGTCTTACTGGTCTGAACCCGTATAAGCCGTAGTCTGAACATTCTGGACATACCTCCCGCATCGCGGCAAGTCCCGTAGCTATCATGGACAGTGTGGACGGGATGGACTATATGGACATGCCTGACTGGACTTTGCCTAGGCGTTGAGACGTTGAGCACCCCCATCATGCGGCCAACAATGTCCGACAACTCCGAGACATTAGAGAGTCGTTGAGCATGGCTGTTATCATTAGCTCAATTGGTACTATATGTCCCATTGTCCAGGCATCCCGAGCTATTCTGGACAATCTGGATAGTCCTCTTACAGATTGTTTTCGTAGACTGGGAGGTCTGTGGTGGCCTGCCGCATGTCAGACATTTTGGACAGCCTTGCACCTCATTTTGGACACATCTTTTACAGGAGATTGCTTACCCATATGCCCTATTGGTCCCATAAGCCTCATATGCCCCATAATTTCCCGGGGCATGCACATTCTGGACAGCAGATTCCGAGTCATTGGAGACCCGTTGAGCACACCGCGTTTCAGGGTTCTATAAGATTTTCAAACAACACGCTGGGGGAAGTTCTAAAATTCTAAAGTCTTTAAGCACAATCCAGCCGGAGCGGGAGTCGAACCCGCACATTCTGGACACCCTTGTGCAGAACTTTTATACTTTTTCATTAGTTCTCAACTTTCAACTCCCGCAGTCGCTGGCGGCCTCACTCCGAGTCGTTGGATAGCCATTGAGCATAGTGTTTTTTGTTTTTTCATTTTCAATTCCAAGCACCACTCCGAGGAAATAGAGAGTCGTTGAACAGAACTGTTTTTCACTCTCGCATTCGCGGGACCCGCAAGCGGGGCAAAACTTTCAACTCCCGCTTTCTAGAAATTTAGTCAATTGTCTTTACACATATAGGAGATTTGTCAACTTAAAGGGTGAAATGCATTTGCAAGGAGTTTATATGCAGTGTGTTATGTATGTATTGCTGGTTGTGCCTTTGAATTTCTGCTGATTTTTTTATCTACAAAAACATAATGATAATAATACAATTACTGCTTTTTGTAAATGAATAATGGGACAGAATGGAAGATAATTTTTTGTGGTTTATCATAAACATATTCCGGGTTAGGAGACAAATTGGTTTTTATCTCCGTAAATATTACGAATATTTTTTTGACCTGAATAATTCATAAACTTATGGCTAAATACTGCAATCTGCTCAAAGTAAAGTCTTTGCCGATGTCCTC
>CAIMFA010000669.1 GCA_903840185.1 uncultured Lentisphaeria bacterium
AGGCAGAGATAATCTTGAAAACGAAATAAAACGTTATGGTAACTTGAGTTTAGCACTTGAACAGGCAAGTTCGGAATATTTTACTGCCGAGCAATTGGCGCAAAGAACGGCATCACTGAAGAAAATGAATCAATTTGTTGCAGAACTTGAGAAAATCGCGCAAATGGTGGATGTCCAGGTAAAGATTGCTGACAAGATACATGAAAAGATTGACCTGGTAATGAAATCCGGTATAGAGCGTAACGATGCGGTATTAGAGAAAATGCTGTTCAGTCCTCAATCCGACATTATCAATTGTTTTGTTGTGCTAAAGCTGCAATTATATATCTGGCTGAGAGATATTCCGTTAAATCTGTCTGTACAAATTCCGGATGAATATGATTTCTGGTTGAAGTTTATTGCGCTGGCGGTCATCGGCGGAACACTGTTTATGCTGTTTGGACGTTTACTTTATAAAAAACTGCAAAAGTTTAAAATGATCCCGGTGAACCACGGCGAAATCACGATTTTAAAACATGGATGGATCCTGCTTGGAATCGGATTGCTGATGTTTGGCACTTATTTCTGGACAAACGTGGTTGAATACAGCTTTTTCTGCCGGATCGCAATAATTTTTGTCAGCTTGTCATTTCTGCTCTTCACCCTGAAAATACGGCTCAAACCCGAAATGTATAAGAATGTATTCAAACTTTATCTCCCGCTGTTATTACTGTATATCTTCGGCAGTCTGCTTTTTACGCTGGTTGTGACTTACCGTCCGTTGATTGTCATTTGGACTGTGGTGAATATTCCTGTCGCTATTGCAACCGCCTATTATATGGTTAAACATAAATTGCCGGCTCTGGACCGCCTGCTTGGGTTTTTGACTGTAATGATTACCCTGGGCGGGGCTGCCATGGCTGCTTATGGTTATGCCTTTATGTCAATAACTGTGACCATGGTCTGGTTCCTGGCGGCGATCGGTATTCAGGCGGGAATTTCCCTTACCGCGCTGGCGGCCAGGTTTAAGCCGGAAACCACCGCGCAAAAAATAACGGCGTCTTTCATATTCATGATCCTGATCCCGATGAAATGGCTGTTTATCCTCGGCGGCCTGATTTACTGGACAGCTATACAGTTTAATGTACAAAATTTGCTGGAAACATTTCTGGAATCAAATTTGTGTCCTGGTGTGGAATTTGTTCAGGTCAGCGTATTAAAGGTTTTTTTCAGCCTGGTTGCCGCGCTGATATTATTCTTTGTGCTTTCAACGATTAAAAATGTGATCAGACTGTTTTATTCCGAAAATGCCGATTCCGGCCTGCTGGCCTCGTTCCTGACACTGGGTACTTATGTGGCCTGGATCATTTACATTGTTTTTGTATTGATGCTTTTGCGTGTTCCGCCAAACTCCGTTCTGGTGGTACTGGGCGGGATGAGTATGGGACTCGGTTTCGGCTTGCGTGATATCATTGAAAACTTTATCTGCGGTATTGTCCTGCTGGCCGGGAAGTCGGTTCGTCCCGGTGATACGATTGAGTTTGACGGCACCTGGGGGATCGTTCAGAAAGTCAGTATCCGTTCGACCGTGATTAAAACTTTTGATGACGCTATTATCAACCTGCCGAACTCGGTTGTGGTTTCGAAAAACTTCAGAAACTGGACTTTGACTGGAAACGTCATCCGGCGCGACATCAAGGTCGGAGTTGCGCATGATTCTGACATCGAGAAAGTTAA
>CAIMFA010000670.1 GCA_903840185.1 uncultured Lentisphaeria bacterium
CTGGCTTCCGGTCCCGGAGCATCTTTGATTATTTCGGAGAAATGGGCTTTAATGGCGGTCTCCACCCGGTCATGCCAGCCGATGACTGTCGGGCCGTACCAGTTTCTCCAGCCCAGAAAAGGCGCGTGATAAGCATGCGCCCCGTGATAGAATATGTTCTTATGCCATGAAGCATCCATCGCCAGTATCGTTGGCGGCACAGTCAGATTGAGCATTGCATCCGGCGTGTTAACCGTAACCCCCGATTGTTTAGCATGAATCTGCTGTTTGAGGTATTCTACCGGAGCTTCCAGATTCAGCCATTTATCCAGCACGCTTTCAACTTCATTCCGGACAGCTACGATAAAACCTTCAAACGTCTCTCCTGCATTTATGACGGCAGACATTTTCACAACCTGGGGCGCAGTTGCGGCGGGTTTATTTTTCAGGAACATGCCGGGAGCGCAATCCTGCAAGGCTAATGCATCCCCGGCTTCAACTTCCATATTGAAGCTGGAACCTATCCACATCGCATCGCCTCCGGGGCCTTTCAGCAATGCCCGGTTTCTGCCGCATTTTACAACATTATTCTCGCAATCGGAAGCGTTGAAATTGCGCGCTTTAATCTGCGGATATTCCAGGCGGCTGATAAAATCCGTCATTCCGCCAAACCCGGCGCAGAAAATAACCCGTTGATCCGTTTTTATCCTGTAGTGAACCAGGAAGCCGTCTTCCGGCATCAATGGAAATACGGAAATATTAACTTTGACAACCGGGAACCATGGGGAAAACTGGCAGAATTCGTATTCCATCCAGCCGTTGCGGAACACCGCGACAATATCCTCGGAGTTGTGAAACCAGTGTGAACTGACGTCTACATCTTGAGAATAGAAAGAGGGTATTTTCAAGCCGGGTGCTAAAGCCAGCCCGCTCATCAGAACTCCGCACTTCGCATAGTTGCCCCAGTTGTTTTTCGTCCAATCAGTAACTGCCCCCATAAACAGTGGCAGATCACCGGCAAAAGTAAAATATCGTTCCTGGAGATCGTCATTAGTATGCGCACCATACAGCGTCCGGTTGAAAAACTCCCGGCTGCCGATGATTTCATAGCCGTTATCCACCGGCTGATAGCGTGTCCTGTTCGATAATTTCATATTAATCCCATTTTACTAAGAACTTAACCGGCTGCGCCGGGACTTTAACCACACACACAAAGGCACAAAGAACAGCCTGTTTTATCCCGCAGAGCGGGATCATGAAGATAATACATTGAGTCAGTGTATTTATGCGGATTACCCGCATAAATACGCTGACTCAAGTTTTTCCTCCGTGCCCTCTGTGAACTCTGTGGTTAAACATGTTTTCCTTGGTTCCCACCTTCATGCTCTTCATGGTGAAACGGGTTTTATCCTGTATATCACTGTTAAATTACAAGCCGAGAAGTTTCACCGCGTTCTCTTTGGCAATTTTATTGAATACCTGCTCGCTGATTTTCTTCGTATCGCGCCATTCAATGAGAAGGTCAACCATGGGAAATGGCGTGTCAAAACCGCAGATGTCCGTACCGAACAGCAGGCGGTCCTGGAACTCGTCCAGGAACTTCGGGCCATACTCGGGATCACGGGCCAGTGCGTTCGCGGGCGACGGATCGGACAAATCGCCATACAGATTCGGATACCGGCGGAATAGCTTTGGCACAACGCCTTC
>CAIMFA010000671.1 GCA_903840185.1 uncultured Lentisphaeria bacterium
GCAGCCTCTCAGAATACGAACCAATTCTCAAAATCTTCGCAATCTATAGTTTAATTTTCAACCGTGCAGAGTATATAAGTCCGTGGCGGGCTTCCGGCTGAACGAAGGAACTTTTTTGCAAGATTTTAAGCTTTGCTGTTCGCAAAATTCATGGCATGGGCTATTTTATAGGCTTGGCAAGGCGTGGTGGCCGAATGGCTAGGCAGTGGTCTGCAAAACCTCGTATACCGGTTCAATTCCGGTCCGCGCCTCCAGTTTTTTTATTAGCTTGTTTTTTGCATAATCTCCTGCTTTCCGTATTAATTATGCAGAGAATGGATATTTTCTTAAAAATTCCTTACATAATTCTTGCTAAATTGATAAAATATTTTATCTTTACATGCAGGCAATTTTCTAAATATGATTTTAATGATTGTAAAGTAATTTGAAATATTAATTTAACATAAGGTTAAAACACCAATGGTTATCAGAAAGATGAATTCCATGTTCTCCCGGCATGGACGTGTGATGTTCGCGGTCATAACCCTTGCGGTCATAGTCTCTTTTCTGGGATTTCTGACCCCCGGGTTTACGAGTCTTTTCAATCAGGGCGGACGCGATATGACTTTCGGCACGGTCTTCGGCCGGAAAATCTCCCACGATGAATTCCGCAATCAGGCCGGCAGGAATATAATCATCCTGTCACTGATCTACGGAGGCATTCCGCTTGGCAATCCGCAGCTGGATGAAATGGCCAGACAGGAAACTTTCCCGTCGCTGTGCAGAATTGAAGCCGCCAATCAGCGCGGCATCAAAGTGACCGACCAGCAGATCGCGGATTTCATCGCCAAGCTGCCGGTATTTCAGAATAAAGAGTCAAAGAAATTCGACATTGCCGTTTTTCAGAAATATTTAGACAATGTGCTGAAGCCCAGCGGTTTTTCACCGCTTGACCTTGACGAGAGCGTCAGAAGCTTCCTGCTGCAGCAGGCACTGGAACAGGAAATCGAGGAAAGCGTAATCGTCACCCCCGGCGAAATCAAAGCTTATTTCAATGAGTTCAATGAAAAGTTTGATGTCTGGATCGGCCGTTTCAAAGTTGAAGACCACCTGGCCGGCGTTGCGGTTTCGGAAAAAGAAATGAAAGATTATTTTGACATAAACCGCAAAAAATTCATCATGCCCGCCAAATTCCAGGCCGCAATCGCGACTTTTGACTACAACACCGGCGCCGCCGAAGCAGCCGCGCAAATCAATCCCGCCGCCATCCAGAAATTCTATGACGACAACAAGCAGCTCTTCACCCAGCCTCCGGCCGATGACAAGCAGGAAGCCAAAGTCCTGCCTTTTGAACAAGTTAAGGATAAGGCTAAAAAGATGCTGGATGAAAAGCTCCGCGCCGATATCGCTTTGAGAAACGCCCAGGTCTTTGCCCGCGACGTTTATGAAAAAGTCAGCGAAACAGAGAAAAACAGCCAGCAGCAGGTGTTCAATTCTTTTGTCGAAAAACAAAAGTTGAAAACAGTTAAAGCCGACTGGTTTACCGCTGAAGATCAGGCGCTTGGAGAACTTAAGGAACCGGAGCTGGTCAAGCAGATCGCTCAGGTTTATGAGAACGTCCCTGTTTCCAACGCCGTCGCCGGCAAAAAAGCCGCGTATGTGGCATTTATGACCAGCAAGCAGGCCGCCCGCCCGAAAGAGTTTGACGAAGCCCGCCGCGAGGTACTGAACGAAATCAAGAAAGCCAAGGCGCTGAATCTCGCCGTTGAGTCCGCCCGCAATACCGCGCTCAATCTGACTCAGGCGAAAACCGCTGACAGGCTCAAGTCCGTCAAGGCAGTTAACAGCCCGAAATTTGAAAAACTCGATTCGTTTATAGTGATGGACCCGCCCTACGGCCCTGAAGGCGCCAGAATTGCCCGGATCGTTGAAAATCTGCCGGTTAACGGTGTTTCTTCCGCCATCCCGACTGAATACGGCTCATTTATTATTTTCGTTGAAAAGCGGACGCTGCCCGATGCCGCGGAGTTCGAAAAACAGCAAAAATACATTGAATATGTCTATCATCAGAAAAAAGCAGGCGCAGCAAGAGCGGCCTTTACCTCCTGGCTTATGTCAAAATGCCAAAGCCAGGGAATTTGAAAGTTAAAAATGCAAGGAACGCCTCAATGCGATCATAGAGATTTTGCTCTCGGCAAGCATATGACCGTTGAATTTTATGATTGCGACTCGCAATTTCTGGCCGACGAGCAGAAAATGGAAAAAGCCTTTCTTGAGGCTGCGCGGGTCAGCAGGGCGACTGTCCTTGGTTCAAATTTCCATTCATTCGAGCCTCAGGGCGTCAGCGGCTTCGTAATTATCGCCGAATCCCATTTCTCAGTTCATACCTGGCCGGAACACGATTACGCCGCCGTGGATATTTTCACCTGCGGCGACAAAATTGATTTCAAAGCCGCGGTGGACTCGCTGACTCTGAGCCTGCAGGCGGGCGGTTCAGTGATTTCCAGCCTGATGAACCGCGGCATCGTCTCCAACAACGGCGTGGAAAAACTGGTGCCGGTATTTAAAAACTGCACCCATATTTATGCGCTCTCATGGAAAAAACGTTTTCAGGAAAGCAAAGCCTGGGGACTGACCGCCTCGGTGGATATTTATAACTGCAATCATGCCTTGATCACCGACGCGGAGTATATCAGACAATTCGCGGCAAAATTATGTAAAAAAATCAAAATGAAGGCTTTCGGCGAATGCAATGTCGTCAATTTCGGAAAAAACAAGCGCGCGGCCGGGTTTAGCATGACCCAGTTGATTGAAACGTCACTGATTTCCGGACATTTCGCCAATGCCGCCAATGCTGCATATCTGGATATTTTCAGCTGTAAATTCTTTGAGCCGCGTGTTGTCGCTGAATTCGCCACCGAATTTTTCGAAGGTAAACATTACCGGATGCAGGTCGGTCTGCGCCGCTGAACGGAGCGAGCATAAAAATGATTGATTTGAAGGGCAGCTGGGTCACCGAAGGCAGTTCCGGGTTCGCGGTCTCAATCGAAGTCGGCGAACATCTTTACAGCAAAAAAAGCGCTTTCCAGCAGATCGACGTTTACGACACCCCGTTCTGCGGCAGGTTGCTGGTGCTGGACGGCGTGGTTCAGCTTACCGAGTTCGATGAATTCGCCTATCAGGAAATGCTCACCCATATCCCGATGTTTTCTCATCCCGCTCCGCGGCGGGCGCTGGTTATCGGCGGCGGCGACGGCGGCGTACTGCGCGAAATCGCCCGGCATCAATGCGTCGAGGAAATCGATATTTGCGAAATAGATGAAGAAGTCATTAATGCGGCGCGGAAGTTCATTCCGTCCACCGCCTGCGGATTCGACGATCCCAGGGTGAAAATCCATATTGCCGACGGCAGCGTGTTCGTCAAAGAGCGCCGGGACTTCTATGATGTTATCATCGTTGACTCCACCGACCCGATCGGCCCCGGCGAATCCCTGTTCAATGAAAAATTCTATCACGCGATGAAAGCGGCGCTGCGCGGGGACGGTATTATCACCTCCCAGTCGGAATCTGTTTTCCTGCATCCTAAAATCGTCTCACGGCTGGTTTCCGTAACTAAAAAACTGTTCCCGGTTTACGGTTATTTCCTGATTATAGTGCCGACTTATCCCAGCGGTAACATCGGGGCCTGTATCGGCTCTTCAGTTTACGATATCCGCAACCCCGCGCGGGAACCTGACGCCGACATGCTGGCGGCGTTAAAATATTACACCGCTGACGTCCACAGGGCCGCCTTCAAGCTGCCTGGTTT
Organism: uncultured Lentisphaeria bacterium; assembly: GCA_903840185.1. Lineage (GTDB taxonomy): Bacteria > Verrucomicrobiota > Lentisphaeria > Victivallales > Victivallaceae > CAIPAT01. Next base: position 3,788 of record CAIMFA010000671.1, read on the forward strand.
TGCCGAAAAATTGATCGCCGGATTGTAGAATAAACAAATTATTAAGAGGGTCTGATCATGAAGTTTACTTTAGTGCATAATAACCTGAATGTTTTCAATCTGGAAAAAAGCCTGGCATTCTATCAACATGCGCTCGGATTGAAAGAATCAAGAAGAATCACTGCTCCAGACGGGGCATTCATCATTGTCTATCTTGCGGACGGCGAGTCAAAGCATCTGCTTGAACTGACCTGGATGCGCGACATGGAACGCCCATACGACCTGGGTGACAATGAAATTCATCTGGCATTCAGAACCGATAATTTTACCGCCGCTCATAAGAAACATCAGGAAATGGGCTGCATCTGCTACGAAAACAAGAACATGGGAATCTACTTCATCGCCGATCCCGATGGCTACTGGCTTGAAATCCTGCCCCCGCCCGCCGTGTAGACCGGATTTGGTTCGTGTATGGGTGGGTCAGCCGCATAGCTATCAAGCTAAGCCGATATGAGCTCATTTCAACACCCAATATCCAACACTCAATATCCAACCGGAGAAGGACTGGATCAAATCATTGGAACACGGTTGTGACGGAGCACAACCCTCCAGTAATACCAGTTTCTGTCATATGGTTCTAGGCTGTTACCCTTGGATATTGGATATTCCTTGTTGGTTATTGGATATTCGGTTCAAAAATCCTTAACTTGATAGCTATGCGGCTGGCCCTACCCATTGAACCCAATACCCGCCGGGACTTATTGATTATAACAGATACTTTTCAGGGGGAATGAATTCCGCAAATTTCTTGCGCAGCTCTTCCAGCTTCGCCAGATAATACGGAATATTTTCATCGCGTCCGGCTGGCGCGTCGGCCAGCAGACGGCTGTTGTCCACGGCGGCGGCTTTCGCTTTGCTGCCGGTGATGTAAAATGAGACCTGGTCGCCGCGGCGGTAGTCCCGTCCGGAAGCGATGGCGAGTTCGTAGGCGGCGCTGCGCCGGCCTTCCCCGGCATCGCCTTTTTTCCGGTAGGCGTCGAGCGAGTCGCTCAAGGTTTCGGTCTTGGCCAGCATGGTCAGCGGCCAGGCGCGGGTTTCAATCGCGGTCCGGAACTCATCCGTCAATTTATTGATTTTTGACGATTCATCTTTCAGCAGACAGGTAATCAGCTTTTCCATGAAGTCGCGCTGAAAGGGTTCCAGCCCGCGTGATTTCAACGCCGCGCCGGTGATCGACACTTCGCCGTCTTTTTCCAGCAGCGCGTAATTTTTACTCTTGTAGCAGAACATGGCCGGATAGGTGTCGTCGAGCTCGACTTCAATGCCTGCCGGAAGCACTCCCTGTATCTTTTTCTCCATGACGGCGGGATCCGTCACATCCGCCGGCGGCTGGAAATAAATGCCGTCAGTATCCATTTCAATTACATTCGCGCCGGAATCATTCAGGAAATCCAGCATCATCGTCAAAATTTCGCGTCCTCTGGCGGCAACCCTTTCCGCCATATCGAAATCGTTAAACGTGCCCTGGCCGAAACCTAGGTAGCCGTAGAATGAATTGATCAGCACTTTAAAAGTGGTCTGAAGCGAATTGTAATAATCCTTCTCCGCATGATCCGCCGCCTTTTTCTCGGCGTCTTTGGCGGACAGCCGGAACAGCCGGAGATCGCGCAGCAGCCGGGGAAAAACCGCCAGCGTGTCGCGTGACGGACACCATTTTTCCGCCATAATGATTGACGGATAAAGCGAACGGATATCGCAATGCCACACATTTTTAAAGATGCCGGAGTTGAACGCCCGCGTCAGGCCGCCCGAAAAAGCCCTGGACGCTTCGGCACTTGACAGCCCGTAACCGGCGGCCAGATATTCGCCGCAGATCAGCGCGTCAATACAGGTGGCGTTGCCGCGGACGATGCAGTCCTGATACTTCATCGGGATCAGCTGGGTCTGGAAGAAATAACTCGGCGAAAAAATTTCGCTGACCGCCCGCGCCTCGCGCACATCGTCCAGCGCATACGCCAGCAGCCTCTGACGGTCTTCCGTCCAGGCGCGGCAGATATCTTTCCCCTCGATATAAGTGCGGTCAGGGGAGGCGACGCCGAAGTGTTTCGCCACATACTTCAACCCGTAACTGTCCAGATTGCGGTGGCTGATATCGTAGAAAATCGTCTGATGATAGGTGTCGGTGACATGCCTGCCGAATACGTCATAACGGTCATAATTAATCGTCCGCTCGGCGGCGTTGAAACGTGAACTGCGCTTGCGCATCAGCTCTCCGCCGCGCCCGATGGCGAGTTTTACCTTGTGCCGCTTAGCGCGGGTTTCAATGTACGGCAGGTCGAACCGGAAAATATTATGCCCCTCGATCACGTCCGGGTCGCGCTCGTTGATGATCTGCACAAACGCCTGAAGCAATTCCTTCTCGGACATTTCCGCTACTGAAATCACCTTCTCCCACCCGGTATTGTCGGAAAAAGTCATGATGATGATCGAGTCGGCTTCGCGTTCCGGGTTGGGAAATTCAAAACCCGGAGTGGTCAGAGTCTCAATATCGAACTGCAAACGCCGCAGGTCGGCAAAATCCATCCCCCGGAACAGCCGGAACCGCAATGCCATAAGTATCTGCTGAACCGGATCGGAATACACCCGGAACGGCGCGTTCGGCGCATTCTGAGCATACCCGGTGCTCTTCTTCAGAAACTCCAGCGCCGCCTCGTACCCCTGAATGTCAGGAAACTCCGCCAGATAAGCGAACGGCGCTTCGCCTTTCAGGCCGACCGTATCAAACGCGCCGCCAAGTCCGTTGAGCAGCTCCGGATTTTTGATGATAATAAACGGCTTAAACGGTATCTCCTCTCTGCGGCAGACCCCGTTTTCGCGGATGAACAGCACCGCCGTATTCCGTTCGCCCGGCTCCACCGCCACCACCTTCAGAAACGCAGATTCAACCAGTTTATCCAGCATCATTTTTCTGTTCCTCTCGTCGACGTTATGTTATAAACAAACGTTATAATATTATAGGAGTTCCATCCAAAAAGCTGAATGAATAATCTTTATATTCATCTTTAAAAGCTTCACCAATTTTAGTTAGCATTTGTTCTCTACTCGTTTTACCGGGTTCAATAATTTGTTTCCCACTGTTACCTAAAAACAAAATACTCCACCCTTCGCTAACTCCTTTATAATATTCAGGTTCAGAGACCTTACATCCTTCAAGCTCATTAATTTCTTGTTCATTAAGTTTTACCGGTGATACGAAGGCATAGAGAAAAATATCTTTTTTTGTCTTTTGTGGATTATTTTCCAAATCATGTCCCCATAATTCAGGAAACCAAATATTATTTTTAAATTGCCTAAATATTCTTATACGACTTTTTAATTTTGTAAACGGGAATTTTTCTCTATCTGAAATTCCCATTCGGGAGTCGATTAAAAAAGGATCTGCTTTAGCAATACCAGTTAAAGTGTTATCATAATTATGAAGCAATATAGCTCTGTTTGAAATTAATTTTGATTCTTTATTATTCTTTAATCTTTCAAACAAGCAATCTGGTATTAGTGGATATAAACCAGTTACAATATTATAATCCATATAATCATCATGCCATTTGTCACTTTTAATAACAATCACAACATGTTCTAAACGATCCTTTAAAGAATTATCAAATACATTGTCTGATTCCAAATGAATCGAATTTTTCTGGCAGTTAATTACGTTAGCCTTAATAGATTTCCCATAGAATAAATATTGTTGGAAAGAATCGTAACTATTGAAATTGAACTCTGATATTAAGAAATCCA
>CAIMFA010000672.1 GCA_903840185.1 uncultured Lentisphaeria bacterium
CTCAAAAAGAAAGATTTTGACGATGCCGCAGTCGTAGCAGCGCTACGGCGAGGACATCGGCAAAGACTTTACTTTGAGCAGATTGCAGTATTTTGCCATTCGTTTATGAATTTTTCAGGCTAAGAAACTTTCAACCTTACAGATCAGCCTGAAAAGATTTATTGGCCTCAAGCATTTCCAGCTCGCGCTTATCCAACGGCTTTTTGCTTTCCAGATCGCGGTCCATCCGCTCTTTGTTGCGGTCTTTCTGCCGCTCCTCGGAAGCTTTCTTCTGGAATTCCTGGAAACGTTCATTTGAAATAAGGAAAAGGACTTTTATTTTCAACTCAAAAGTCTCACGATAGGCTTGTTTTAACGGAACGGTTTTGTCAAAAGAATCAACGTAGATCGGCGAACCGTCTGAACGTACGCCATTGTTTGCCCAGGTTCCGACAACCCCGTCGTATTCGCTGTTATTTGAAGCAACTTTCTGCTCTCCGGTCTTTATACGTTTGAACTCGACGACTTCAACCGCGTCTGCGCCGCAATCGCGGGCTTTCCTGAGGATCTTCTTCTTTATCTCAGCGGGGTTATAGTCGCCGGGAGCATCAATATTGGCGCGCCCGATAATGCGGTAGGTGTCTTTCGGCACATCTTCCCTGGAATTATAGAACATGATTTCCGCGTCAGGATTCCTTTCCGGATATTCCTGCCCGACGTAATCTATATTGACACACCCGGCAAAAAGGATAATACCGATAAACATGAAAACTGTTCTAAAAAACAACCTGCATGAACTCATAAATTTAAACCTGTATTAATGCTGTCTTTTGAGCCAATTACAAAACTAAAGTTTTGCATGAATCTAGAATCTAGAATGTAATTCGAACTAAAATCCGGATTTATTCCACCCTGACTCCTGCTCCTGACTCCTGTTTATATATGCCGGCAGTTATTCAACCTTGTTAGGCGTCTTAAAAAGCCGGATTGTCTTCCACTCTTTTTTACTCCCGATCTCGTCCGGCAGCCAGTCGCCGCTTTCAGACTGAATACGCAGGTCTTCGTGCTGTCTGGACAGCAGATAGAACGCATTGCCTTCCGGGTCATGGCAGATATAAAAATCCACCCCGATACGGTGGCCTTTTTCCAGGCGGATATGGTATCCGTATTCGTCCAGCCGCGATTTGATCAAATCAATATTATCAATCTGGCAGCCCCAGACCATATTATCCCCGTCGGTAGAGCCTTTACGATCCACTTTCTCCAGCACCAGAGTAAAACTGCACGGCAGTTTGAACTCAACCCAGAAATTGCTGTCCAGCGCGGGTTCCCCCAAATCCAGGATGTCCCGGTAAAAAGATCGGCAAATATCAAGGTTTTTAACCTTGATAATAACGACGAAAAGGCTATATTCCATAAATGCAAGTTCCAAATTATGTAAAACGACAACTGACAATCAGCTAAAGATATGTCAATAAGTTGAAAGTTCAAGAAAAAATTTAAAATTCGTAAATTAATAGAACAAGGAAATAAAATGGATTACAACACCTATCAAAACCCGTTGACCGGCAGATATGCCAGCAAGGAAATGAGCTTCAACTGGTCGCCTCAGAACAAGCATTCCACCTGGCGCAGACTCTGGCTGACGCTGGCGGAAGAGGAAAAAGCGCTGGGTCTGGCGATCACTGAACAGCAGATATCCGAGATGGCCGCTCATCTTGACGACATCGATTTCGAGCTGGCGGAAGCTAAGGAGAAAGAGCTCCGCCACGACGTGATGAGCCACATCCACGCGTTCGGCACGCAATGCCCGTCCGCCATGCCGATAATCCACCTCGGCGCCACCAGCTGCTATGTGACCGACAATACCGAACTCATCCAGATGCGGGAAGGCATGAAGCTGCTGCGTTGCAAACTGCTCCAGGCCATTAAGACCGTTGCCGAAGTAGTGGAACAGTACAAAGATATGCCGACGCTGGGGTTCACTCACTACCAGCCGGCGCAGCTGACCACCGTCGGCAAACGTTTTTCGCTCTACCTGCAGGATCTGGTCATGGACTACGAACGGCTGGAGCATGAGATTGCCAATCTGCCATTCCGCAGCGTCAAAGGCACTACCGGCACCCAGGCCAGCTTCCTGGAGCTGTTCAACGGCGACCACGAAAAAGTCAAGGAACTCGAACGCCGCGTGGCGGCAAAAATGGGCTTCGACAAGATCGTGGACGTCAGCGGCCAGACCTATACCCGGAAAATCGATTACTTTGTGATGACGGTGCTCTCCGGCATCGCCCAGTCGGCCTACAAGCTGGCAGGCGACATCAGGCTGCTGGCGAATCTCCGAGAAATCGAAGAGCCGTTCGGCAAGAAACAGGTCGGCTCCAGCGCCATGGCTTACAAACGCAATCCCATGCGCAGCGAACGCGTCTGTTCGCTGGCGCGCTATGTGATCTCCCTGCCCGTCAACGCCGCCAATACTCACGCCACGCAGTGGTTTGAGCGCACGCTGGACGACTCCGCCATCCGCCGTCTGGTGCTGCCGGAAGGCTTCCTGTCCGTGGACGTAATCCTTTCTCTGCTCAGCGACATCTGTTCCGGCATCCAGGTGTGGCCGAACGTAATCGCCCGCCGCGTCGCCGCTGAACTGCCCTTCATGGCTACTGAAAATATCATGATGGAGGCGGTGAAAGCAGGCGGCGACCGTCAGGAGCTGCACGAGGCGATCCGTACGCATTCCATGGAAGCGGCCAGAAAGATCAAAGAAGAGGGCAAAGAAAACGACCTGCTGGAGAGGCTGAAAACCGATCCGCTGTTCGCCCCGGTCGCCGCGCGCATGGACGAACTGGTCAATCCCAGGGCGTTCGTGGGCCGCGCCCCCGAACAATGCAGCGAATTTCTGCAAAATAAAGTCTACCCGATCCTGAAGCAGCATGCCGGTGAATTGAACAAGTCAAAATCCGACAGCGTTTCAGTATAGGTACGGAACGTTTTAATGGCGGGCTTGCCCGCCTTGGTTTGGTTATGCGTCATAACATGTTTGTTACAGAGGACAACCCCATAGCTATCAAGCTAAGGAATTTTGAACAGAATATCCAATAACCAACAAGGAATATCCAATGTCCAAGTTTGCTCCGATCCTTCCCCGGTTGGAAATTGAGTGTTGGATATTGGGTGTTGAAATGAGTTCATATTGGGTTAGCTTGATAGCTATGAGGACAACCCTCCAGAAAACAGTTGCCCGCGGATTCCGCAGTCGCCAAATTACTGACCGCCGGGCATTTGCTTTATACCTTTAAATCTGCTCAGAAATTTTAGCACTCCGGGCAGCGGCGCTTCTATTGCTTTCAGTACTGCCGGATTATCCAGCGGCGACATGCTGAACTTATAGATACCGCGCTCCGCCGCAGGCGGCGCCACGACCTCAACCGCCCAGCTGAGGGAAATTAGACTGCCGGTAAAGCTGTACGGCGCGACAGGAAGCGCAAGCCGGAACCACTGTCTGCCGCTGAGGCCGGAAGCATCCAGCTCAATACTTCTGACGATTTCGGAGTCCGGATTCCCCTGCCCTTCAGTAAACCAGAAGAGATTGACGGTGATCGTTTTCGGGAGTTTCTGCAAATCCCAGATCACCTCGCACTGTATATCCTCCCCCGGCAGGAATTTTGTCTTGTCGTCTTTGATTTTAATACTTAAAATATTCATAATCTTTAATCATTTCACCCGTTCCGGGTTCTTTTTATAATTTTGTCTTTTTCCCTTCCTGACTTCTGCACTTCTGCACTTCTGCATTTTAGCACTTTAGAACTTTAGAACTTCCCCCCTGGCATTACATTGACCGCGTATTCATAACTCAAAGCCGGCAATAATTTCTTCCGGCCTTTCAGCTTCAGCCGCCAGATGATTTTGTTGCTATCGGCGTCAAACGAGTGCATCGATTCGGCGGGGATCGTGAACGTGGCATTGCCGGCCGCGATCTCCCGCGTATCTTCCGTGTCCACAATACTGATCTGCTCAAACAGCTTTTTTGCCGTGCCGCCGCTGTCGCCTGATTTAAACTTGACTTCTTCACTGCCTTCCAGCTTGATTTCCAGGCGGGTCAGCGAACGGTAACCGGGGATTTCCCAGGACAGCGATACCCGCCCGCCAAGCGCGGGGCTGACCGGATCAAGTTTAACCACTGGACGGGGATTGAAAAGCTGCAGCAGCGTATGCAGTACCAGACCAATCAGCAGCAGTCCGACCAGGATAAAGGGAATCATGAAAAGCGATACGCCGAATTTCATCAAACTGTTCGTACCCTTTATTAAATCCTGATAAACAAAGATTGACACAATGCCATTCCAGAATACAGCAACAAAAATCGTCCCGAAAAGCGACTTCAACGGCGTAGTGACCGGCTTTAGAACATTCTCTCCGATACCGTCAAATCCCCCGGCATAATTCAAACCGCTTCCTGGCGGCTGTTCATAAACATGGACTTTGCGCTTTCTGCCGAATCTCAGCGCACCGGTTATTCCGATGAACCCGACCAGCGCAAACGCGCCCGGAATCAGGCCTAACCACAGCTCCGAACGGAACGTTCTGGACAATACCGCGTCATCCGGGTTTGCCGGGTTGACATAGCAGAAGGTCTTTTGACCGGGGGAATAGTTTCTGACAATCCGTGCTTTGGCTTCATGCCCGCTGCTGGTGCCGCTGATAAAATCATATTTGTCGCCGACATAAGCGGTTCCCTGGTACTGATAGCGGTAAATCACTTCCACGCCGTATGTCGTGCCGTCGCTGTCTGAACTCTCCGTCATCCGGCTCGACTCAATCACGCACGGCACCTGCGGCCAGCTTGAAGACAGCCATATTTTAAATACCGGCTTTAGAAACATAAAATATCCGGCAAACACGCCTACCAGCAGGAATATGCCGAAAAAAACGCACAGGCCATAACGTCCGGCACGGGCGGACTTGAGCGGACTGGGAGGCAGAGGCGCCGCAACCGCACTATCCACGGCAGCCTCCGCCTGTTTCTTCTTTCTCCAGGTTAAATAAATTCCGCCGAAACCGATTGCCACAAAAATCAGCGGGATAAACATAAACGGCAGCAGCTTGAAATCAACCTTGCGGACCAGCACCGCGTCCGACGGGTTGGACGGGTTCACATAACATTTAACGTCCATGCCCGGCGCGTAATCCTGGCTTAATTTCAATACCTTTTTATATTCACTGCCCTGAGTGTTGAAAGACAGCCGCGTGGCCGAATAATTGCGGCCGCTGTAAACGTAGCGGTATGCGACTTTATAGCTGTATTTGCTGCCGGAACGCTGCGGATAGACAATTTCCCCCGCCGTAATCCGGCATGGCGTTTCCACCCACGAACCTGCCGCCGCCCCCTGATAGAACGAATAGGCCATAATTCCCATGAAGAACATTCCGGACAACGCAAATACCAGCAAAAACAGCGATGCCCCGATTTTATTAGGAACACCCCCGCAGTTATTTCTATTCTGTAACATGATGGACATTCTGAATAGTACTCCTTCCATATTTTGTTTATTATATCATCCGCGATAAAGATTTCAACCCGCTACCCGCGCGCAGCAGAACCGTTTTTCACCACAGAGGGCGCAGAGGGCACAGAGAAAAAACAAACGTCAACGCATGGCTGCAGATGCCGCAATCATGCGCTGACTTGGATTTAACTTTCGTGCTTCTTCGTGGTAAAAATTAAAAATAAATTGCTATCTAAAAATTATAGAAGAATCAAAGAATGGTCTATGCAGTTGGTTGATTTGGCGTAGGAACTGGTTAAATTACCAAATATTTAAAAAGTTGCAAACTAGAGTAATGATGTGTTGAGCAGAAACTATTTAATCATGTGCCATATAGGCATAAGGAGAACAAATGTACATCAGCCGGTTAGTAAATGTTTTCGAACCAGATCTCGACTTGTTGCCGGAAGAGCTGAAGTCAGCATTGAACGAAACTGACATTGCCGCTATTCTAAATAAGGCGGACAGCTTCACAGCTCTCGCCAAGAAGGCTGAATTTCCATGGCTGGGCAAACTCCTGCAAAAATGTGCGAATTCACAAAGTTGGCATCTGGAGTTCACTGGCGACCAGGGGAATCCATTAGTGCCATATTTCCGGTTTTTCTGTGGCGGAATGCCGGCAGTCAGCCTGCCGAGAACTTACCCATTGCGTCCGGATCTTCCAGTCGCGCTACAGCACGTCTACTCCTTAATAGGCGGCTTTCGCGAGAATGACTTCGGCTACGCTGGAGGAGTCTATCAGGCTAAAAACATTTCTCCTATCGCTGAGTCCAAAGTATGGTTCTCCGAGGAAAATAAATACCCGCCTGATCAAGCAATCGCCTTCATGGAGACCTTCTCAGGTGACCAACTTTGCTACACACCCGACGGACGACCGGTGTGGTACAGACACGAGACCGGTCAACTCGAACTGAAAAAGAATTTGGAAAAGGAAATGGGAGCATACTTCGAAGCAATCCTGAGAGGTAGCCGCATTTGACATGAGAACAAGACTGACGGCATCTTTGGTGTTTTTGAGTTGAATCTTCAGCGTAAATAAAACGCGAGCGGAAAAATTTGTGCTAAATTGAAATCTGGAATAGATAATCAAGTAGTTGAATACCTGTAAAGAATAAGACATCGAGCAGTTTCCCCAAGTTGGCAACCTAGTCAGCAAGGTAGCAATGCCAGATGAAAGGAATACTTATGAACGAACAAATAATTGTAAGCGAAAATTATTTATGGATTGAATCAGAAAAAATAATCAGAGCTATCAAAAATCCTGATATATTCTACCCTGAATCGTCAATTGAAGGTAAAATAAAAGTATATGAAGATCGCGTAAATAATTGGTTCTTGCGCTTGGCACAACAAATGGTAGAAACAAAATCTCCTGAAGATTATATAGCAGTATCGGTAGCAATATCGTATATTGAGGCAGTGGAACAATATCGTCAAGGGAAGGAAACTCCCAACAATAAATCAGGGGAATGGTTTAAGAAAAGTGCCAAACGTATTTTTTCAACATCTTCCAGTTATGCAATTAAGCGTTTATGGGAAGAGGGACGATGCGGATTATTTCACTGTGGATTTACAAATGGTAAAACGTATCTATCGCATGATGGCAGGAAAGCCTTAGAAGTTAAAGGTGAGCGATTAGAAATTAATCCTAAAAAATTCGTCGAAGCTGTTGTTAATGATTTTAATGAGCATATTAAAGAACTATACATTAGTAAACCAGATAGTGACGTTATAAAGAAATTTTTAGAACTTTGGGATACTCGCTGGAAAAATTCTTAGTCGTATTCAAGTTGAATCTTCAGCGTAAATAAAACACGAGCGGAAAACTTTTTCTCGTCTTCCGCTCGCGTAATTGTTTATGCGGCTTTACTTATTTGTCGTCGAAGGCGGCGTCGAACTGGACGTTGGAGGGTGAGAAGTTTACTTTCTTGACAAAAGCACAGGCTTCTTTCGCGCCGAATTCGCGCTC
>CAIMFA010000673.1 GCA_903840185.1 uncultured Lentisphaeria bacterium
GAATTACTGCTTAGGTCTCCATTTTGTGACGCGACTAATTTTTTGATGATTTATGCCAGCTGATTTGCCGGATACTCCTGTTGCAGATATGTCTCCGTGCATTATATTAATCGCCTGATAATTATGGTTAAATTTGAAAAAAACGGGGATAGAAATATGAGTATGATAAAAATTGAGGGCAATACATTTTCTCTGGAGAATGACTACATATTAAGACGTATCGTATTTGACGAAGGCGGACTTCACACTACTTCAATTTTCAATAAGACCGTCGGCATGGAATATGCCAGGCAGATCGCGCCGTTGGAATTCATGCTGCGGCTCCGTAACAAGACGCTTTTCGGTTATAAACAGCGGACAAGGCATATTCTGGACGGCAATATTTCAGACCGCGATTACAATCTTTCGCTGGTCAATGCCGAAGCGCTGAAAATATCGCCTGGAGTCGAAAGGCTGAAGGTGTCGCTGCAGGTTGCGGAAATTGATGTACTGGTCAACGTTTATTATGAGATAAAACGCAAGTTTTGCGGCGTTTCAAAATGGCTGGAAATTATCAGTGGAGTAGACGATTTGTCGATAAACAGCATCATTTTCGATGTGATAAACGCCTGTCCGGGAGAATTTGTGGACATCGATTTTTACCGGCAGGCCGGACTGACGAGGCTTGAGCCGATGTTTGCCATGGCCGGCGCTGAAGACATTATTCAGCTTCATAATCCTAAACTGGACGAAGGAGTGTTCCTGGGCAACAGCGCACCCGGCCCGCTGAAATATTTTCTATGTTATCCGCACTGGCAGGAAACGGCGATTTCCACCGGCTATAATTTCGAGAGTCCCCCATTCAATAAATATTTGAACAAAGGCGAGACTTTTACTACTGACCGGGCGATGGTCTTTCTGTATAAAGGCAAAACTGATGATGACGCGGTCAGGAACAGCTTCCGCGATTACATCCGTTCGTATCTGCCTGCCACCGTGGATAAAGGCGGTTTCATGTATTGCACCTGGCTGCCTTTCCTGAAAGATATCAACGAACCGCTGCTGCTTGATCTTATTGATCGCGCCGCGGATATGGGATTTAACAGTTTTGTGCTGGATGACGGCTGGTTTGTTGATGGTGAATGGGCGGTTGACAAAGAGAAATTTCCGAACGGACTGAAAATAATTTCCGACAGGGTGAGGTCGCACGGCATGTGTTTCGGTCTGTGGTTTAACATCGGTACCGACTATGGCAATCTTTGTCAAAATTCTGAATATTCCGGGATTAATACTGACGGATCGCCAAAAATTTTCGGTCTTACCGGACAAATCCGCCAGATGTGTTTTGCATCCGGACATCGTGAGATTGTCGCGCGCAAACTGGTGGAGCTGGCCCGCGAATATAATGTCGGTTATTTCAAGCTTGACTTCAGCAACATTGTCAGTCCATATCGCATGATGCAGGCGGGATGCTGTTCAAAGGATCATGAATACCATCGCGACTCAGGGGATTCGGTAATAGAGCAATATGCAGGCTTCAAGTATCTCCGGAACGAAGTTAAAAAAGCGTTTCCCGACTTGATCGTTGACTTCAGTGTTGAGGCTTTCGGCCTGGATTACCCGAGTATCGCCGCACTGGAATATTCCGAATTGCATCACATGTCAAATATGAATACGCTGCGTCCGCATATCATTGACGCTTTGAAGATCAGGAACACGCTTTACCGTTATGTCACGGTAATGCCGCCGGAGCGTCTGCTCGGCAGCCTGATCTGCCTACAGAATCAAAATGATATAGAACATCTGCTTACCGCGCTGGTGGGAACGCCGCTGGTGGCCGGAGACTTGCGCAGGATAACTCCGGAAAATCTGACTCTCATTCGCCTGGTTACGGCGGCTATTCAGGGCATCATAAGTCAGGGGCCGATGACCAGATTCATAAAATTACGCCGCGACAAGTATGTTTATCCAGGTGAATGGGATGGCTTCGCTAAATTCAATGAAGCCGGAAGCGGGATTATCTGCCTGTTCAAAAACCGTTCGTCAATCAGCGATTTTGAAATCCATATTGATGATCTGCCTGAAGGCATAGATAAGTTCACAATTAAAGACGTTCTTGCCGGTGGCGGTCATTCAACGGTTTCCGCAGCTGAACTTGCCAGCGGCGTACGCCGGAACTGGTTTGGTGACGGCAATTGTTGTATTTTTACAGTTTTTCCGCTGAAATAGCCGTTTCAGCCGGTTTTTTTCGTAATTTATTGATTTATGCAATAAAAATACAGATTTTGCGTTATATTATCAGTTAATGTGAATTCATTAACTATTGAGAGATGATTATTTAAAATGCAAAAGATTATGTTAAGCGGTAAAATTCATACCGCCAGGCTTACAGGATGTGAGCTTGATTATGAAGGCAGCCTGGAGATAGACCCGGATTTGCTGAAGGAAGCGGGTATACTGGCGTTTGAAAAAATTCTGGTGGTCAACCGTTCAAACGGCGAGCGGCTTGAAACTTACGCGATACCGGGTCAGGCCGGCAGCGGAAGGTTCTGTCTTAACGGCCCGGCCGCATACAAGGGCAAGGTCGGGGATGTTGTTACGATTATGGCCTTTTCGGTCTGTTCCCAGGAGGAGGCCGAAAAGATAAAACCGAAGATAATTGTCCTTAATCAGGATAATGTGATTGTTCAGCGGAAAGGCGGTGCTTAAACGCCGGAAAGGAACCGCCTGATGTTCAGCCTGCTGAAAAAAATCAGGGTTATGTTGAAAACAGACGATTGCAGTCAGTGCGGGCAGATTATAGCAGAATATGCAATTATGCTGGCAATGTGCGCGATTGTTGCAATTTCACTTTTGGTACTGATGTTTTATTTCTCGGAGTTCGGCTGGAGAGTAATTAATCTGGTAAGTATTGATTATCCATAATTTGGAGTTATACTCTGCGCGGTTGAAAATTCAACTTTAGATGAATAGGATTGTGGATTGGATTATTTCGATCCGACTGACGGGCGATATAAATATCGCCGGAATGAGAAGCGGAAAAATACAGCCGCAAGATATTCACCACAAGGCGGTTGCGATCTTTTGAGTTCGGATTCGCACTCTTCGAGGCCTTCGATACCCCGGTATCGGCAGCCTCTCAGAATACGA
>CAIMFA010000674.1 GCA_903840185.1 uncultured Lentisphaeria bacterium
CTATTGATTGCAGTAATTCCCATAAATATCGATCCTGCCCGGCTTGCGCCGGGCGGTTGAGTTGGTTATTCTGCTTCAATCCAATTGCCGGAGTCATCATTGACAACTTTGACAAGAGTCTTGAGGTCGTCAATATCCCATCCCTCTGCACGCTGATCCGTTTCCCAGTTTGCCATAGTGTCAACACTTCCAGTCTGTGGATTCATATACATATCTTCGAGCGTATTTTCAACCGCTTCGATGCCGTTCGTGCGTGCCTGTTCTTCATTCTCAAACTCATCGCCGTGGACATTGGCCCAGAAGTTAGAAGCGTATTCAGTATCCAGATTGTGAGTTTTATGAGCTTCAAGTGCGCCAGCTTTGAACGCTTCCAGATTTTTTTCTTCCTGTGCTGTCTTTTCCATATTTCTGTCTCCTATTTTTAATTAAATTCGCTGCCGCAAAAAATTGAAGCGGAAATCTGTACAAATTCCCTTATGGATGGTATCCCGGCATATCGGGCTAATATCAAAATATCCTCTGGCGACAGCCTGTGGCTATGGGGACGCAACGAGTCCACAGTTGTAGAAAAAGCAGACTTTCTAGTCAGTAAAGTTGAAAAAACGTCTTCAGGCATAAATATTAAAATCAACAATGGGAAAAACTTTCTTTGCGCACAAAAAGAAAACGCAATGATTGCCCAGTAAAACAAAGGAGAGGACAAATGTTGAAAAAGATTTCTCTGACAGCCATGATGATTCTGGGATTCGGTACAGGATTTATCCTCCATGCGGAAGATAAGATTATGTGGTATCCTGGATGTTTCGAAGTTGAAGGAACAAATTTAAAGACGACGACAGTCGCAACAACTCCTGCAGATAACGGCATAACCAAATTTACCCTGGCTTTTAAAGATGCCAAATCTAACTCCGGGTTTGCCCAGTTCCCGCTCCGTACCAAAGACGATTGTCCGGCATTCGAGTTTGAAGCCACTCCGGAAAAAGACGGCATCGCGGAAATCTGGCTGGAAGGCGACAATGGCTGGAAATTCCAGAGCAAAGTCATTTTCAAGGCCGGTCAGAAGCAGACCCATACCGTTGAATTAAAAGATATAACCAGCGGCAAGTGCCTCTGGTTGCGCGTGGTTTTCCTCAATAAAGAAAACCCGGAAGGCAATGTAATCATGTTCAAAGACCCTAAATTCGTCAAATAAAGGTATTTCCAATGGCAGATGACCGGATAAATATTAAAACGTTAAGCCGGCTGATCGGTGTTGCACCAAGTACTGTATCGCGAGTTCTCAGCGGCAAAGCCAGGCAGTGCCGTATTGCAGCCGAAACCGAGGCCAAAGTAATGGAAAAAGCCCGTGAATTAGGTTTTCGTCCGAACTATTTTGCCCATAGCCTGAATACTGGCAAAACTTTTAATATCGGTCTGGTCATGGCCAACAAAATCGACGCATTCCTCGGTACTATTATCGAAGGGGTTGAGTCACGGCTGCGCAACACAGAATATCAGATGGTACTGGCAACTTGCGAAAATAATCTGGAATTGGAACAGGCTGAATTGTCGAGAATGCTTTATCGCCAGGTTGACGGTATCATTATTTACCCGTCCGCTCCGGCGGAAGATAATACTGTACAACAATACTATCTTAAAAATATTGTTGAACAAAATATTCCAATGGTGATTATTGGCCGGGACGAACATATTAACGTTGATAAAGTCCTGTTTGCCGACTACGAAGCCGGCAAAAACGCCGCTCTTGCTTTTCTTTCTGAAGGATGCCGATGTTTCGGGGCCGTAACCATGCCGGAATGCTCATCTCTCGACAAACAGCGTATTCGCGGCTATGTTGAAACCCTTTTCCAGCATGGCGTCAAACCTGAATCGATTATAGAAACAACAATCAACGGCACTGCCAATGAAGCCGCCGCCCGCCGGCTTTTGCCGGTCGATTGCCTGTGGGGTATCAATACCGGACTGATTTTGAACGTCGTCAACACGATGAGCAGATTACGGGACGTAACTATGCTGCAGCTGCGCGGACTCGGGATAGAACCCTTTCTCGATCTGCTGCCATTTCATATCACTATGCAGCCCATGCCTTCACGTCAAATGGGTGAGACTGCCGCCGCTCTGCTGCTCGAGCAGATTGGCACCGGCGATAAACTTCCGCCGCGTACTGTTATTCTTCCATGGCCGGATTTGCCCGCCTGACCGGTTTACTAAATTGTGTTCAATTACATTTTAATTATTACAACTTCAAAATAGAGTGCAGCTTTGCTCATCGCGGCCAAATGTGCTAAATGATAATGAAGCAGCAGTAAATATTCAATGGAACATTTTAAGATGCAAAATACAATTGATCTGATTCATGCTAATCTAAGAGCCGGTCTGCCAGCCAGCGCCGGAATTGCGCCGCTTGACTGGGAAAAAGCGCTGAAACACTATTCCGATTTCATCGATACATTCGACCATGACAATTTCCTTACTGAAAGCGAAGTGGTCGTCAGCAATTTCAACACCCCCCGCCCTTCGCTGCATTTAATGGCATCGAATCACGACAATGAATACGGCATATGGGGATCGTTCTGGGATCAGTTTGGCGGCGGTTTTTCCTGCCTGGACTCCGTTATAGCCGGGAAAATGAGCAGTCATCTGGATACAAATTATGTACCGACAGCGCCGGAACCGCAGGATGCCAGGTTATTTTTCATTCATGAAAATAATTCATCCTGGCCAATGCTGCCGTCCGCCAGCTTCGATGCCGGAGAATATTCCCAAACTCGCTGTTACCATGGGTTGGACGTTCACCGGATTGAAGCGGAAAAGAATGGCATTGCCGCTCAATTACAAATAATGGTACATCCCAGCCATCCACTGGAGGTTATGCGGCTAAGACTAACTAATAACAGCGAACGAGTCAGGACTTTTTCATGGTTCATAAAACTACGGGTCAATATCGATTCTTTCCCTTTCTATTATTTCGTTCCGCGCGTGGTATGTGAAGGAATTATTGAAGACAATGCTATGATATTTCTCAATCATGATCGCGGCAACAAACATCAGCGACAGGCGTTCTTCGCCGCATCTCCAGATTTTGACGGCTTTGATATGATGGCTGAAAGTTTCGATGGAATCGGCGGGCGGAACGCCATTCCTGAAGCGGTACGACGCGGTCAATGCCGTAACTCGCCAGGTTTACAGCCTTACGCCGGAATGGTCGCTGCAACCCAGTACAATACCACACTGGCACCGAACGAAACCAAATCGTGGACGATGGCCTACGGCGTCTGTCCATATGATTCTAACGCCCGCCGGAAATACATTACGGAAATCAAAACGTCCGTTCTGGATAACTATGAACAGATTGCGATGCAAATTCAGCATGGCTGGCGGAATAAAATAGAGCGCTTCAAAATTAAAACTCCGGAAGTGGAACTTGACCGATACTTCAATGTCTGGTCCCGCTACCAGGCGCGCAACCAGGCACGTTTCGTCCGGGCACTGGATAAAATCGGCTACCGGGATATTCTGCAGGATCTGCTCGGTGTATGCGACATTTCCCCTGCTTATGTTAGAACCATGCTGCTGAGGACTTTATCATATCAGTTACCTGACGGGCGTGCAATCAGACAGTATGAAAAATTTACCGGAGCGGGCCATGACCTGCGCATGTACATGGACTCATCATCCTGGATACCGGCTCTGCTTGTGCAATATCTCCAGGAAACCGGTGACTTATCGCTGCTTGAAGAGCGGGTACCATACTATAATGAAACAACCGGACAGCCCGATACAGCCCAGGCTGGAACCGTATACGAACATGCTTTAAGAGCAGTTGAATCGCTGGCAGGCTTTACCGGCTATCACGGCTTGTGCAAAATCGGCTACGGAGACTGGAACGACGCGCTATCCGGAATAGGCGGCGAAAACGGTGTCAGCGTGTGGCTCTCCTGCGCCTGTGTTTATGCCGCGGACAAAATGTCTCAAATTTCAGCAAGGGCTGGACATGCCGCAGATGCCGAACGCATGAGAAAGATTGCGGATAAAATGACATTTCTCATCAACGAACATGCCTGGGATGGAGATTGGTATATTTACGCTATCAACGGCAAGGGCGAACCTATCGGATCAAAGAGTAATGAAGAAGGAAAAATCCATCTGAACTCCAACACATGGGCGCTGTTTACCGGCGTAGCCGCGGCAGCAGGAAGAGAAGCATCAGTACTGCAGGCAATAGCCAATCTTGATACTCCGTGCGGACACCGCCTGCTCTGGCCGTCTTACCGCAATACAGATCGCAGTTCTGTCGGCCGGATTGTCGACATGAAACCGGGAATGTTCGAAAATGGCAGTATCTATACTCATGGCGAAGCATTTTTCCTCTACGCGCTGATCAGGGCCGGACATGCGGATGAGTGTTGCAGCCGGTTGCTGGCCGCCCTCCCATCTGCCCAGATTCAGGAGATCACCACCGGCCCGCGTCATCAGCAATCGAATTTCACTGTCGGCCCGGATCATGAGAATTTCGGTATGCAATTGTTCAGCAACTTTACCGGTTCACTATCATGGTTCCGGCGGGTGATTGAAGAAATGCTCGGAGTTTATCCTGATTTTGATGCATTGATTATTAAGCCGATGCCGCCAGCAGCATGGCAAGGGTACGAAGTCAGCCGAATCTGGCGCAATCGTAAAATTCGCGTTATATGTCAACCGGCAAAAAACGAAAAAACAAGTATAAATCTGAATGGAATGGAATATACAGATGAGCGAATTCCGCTGCAAATACTCTCGCTTGATCAGGAGAATATTATTAAAGTAAGATATTGATTTACATCCTGGAATCAGTATCCTCCGAAAACAATTTTGAATATATAAACGAATTCAACTCTATTTAGTGCCATGTAATGCGTTTTAATGAAGCAAATGTCTTTTACCCGACATCTTCCGGATTGGTGACGCAGATGCTTACCATGCGCAATTGCTGCGATTTATCTGGACAAGCTTTCCTTTTTATTGTATCTTGAATATCTTTAATATGGATTCTTGATAAATTCGCAGTTGAGGATTTTTTCCTTGAGATCGCTAATCGTATAATAATAATGATTGCTGGCTTCAAAGCCGATGCGGGAATCGCGCATTACTACTTCAATCAGCCGTCTGGCAAGTTCAATCTCCTCATCCAGTATACTCAGAATCGATTGCCGGTCGCCGGAATCGCGCAACCTGACAAACCTGATCTGCAGATATGTGCTGCGGAAATGACAATAAGCCGCCTCCGCTACATTCATCAGATCAACCAGAGCAGCGGCATTTTCCGAAGTCACTATTTCAGCGGCAAGTTTGAGCTGACCAAGTCCATCCGCCCAGCCGCAGCTTAATTTTCTGAACTGCTCTTCAAAAATATCTTCCGGATAGTGATTCCCCCGCCATGTTGCGAGATCATCATATGGAAAACCGATCATGGTTGCCGTATAGCCGGTCGTTTTTTCAAAAAGCAGATTCATCGGTCCGAAATTCTGCGGCGCGGTGTAAAGCTGTGGCGTGCTGTTCAATGGAAATTCCTCGAATGCCCGGTCAAAACAAGCCCATGCCTGCAAAACCAGCTCCGCACATTTGCTTCCGTATTTCTCTGATGCCAATTTTTCTTTCGGCAGTTTTAATAGTTCCAGATTGCCGCCTGGATATCCGCCCAGCGTCCAGTTCAGCATCAAATCTT
The DNA here is from genome assembly GCA_903840185.1 of uncultured Lentisphaeria bacterium. Taxonomy (GTDB): domain Bacteria; phylum Verrucomicrobiota; class Lentisphaeria; order Victivallales; family Victivallaceae; genus CAIPAT01. The sequence goes on from CAIMFA010000674.1 coordinate 5,705, forward strand.
TGACTCCGGCGGCTTCAAGATTGCGCAGATGCTTTTCCACCAGCCCCGGTACTGGAATATAAGGTATCGCCGAACATTCCCAGGTATTGTTCAACTGTACCTTGGCGACAGTTCTAATTCCGCATTCCGCGGCTTTCCGCCATAATCTTAATGCGACAGGGCCAGGACCAACCTTGGAAATGGAGTAATCAATCACAGAACCCGGTATGCCCATTGCATCGGTTGGCAATGCGGTTTCACTGACACACATTAGTTTTACGTCTTTGGGCAGCAGCGCCACCGCCTGTTCATCCCACTCCGGCGACCACGCCCAGGTCCATGCACTGACGTCAGCTTCAGGCTTTATCCGGTGCGCTCCTTCGACCAGCGCTTGATTAAGCTCAGCAACAATCACGGCAGAGCCGCGATTCGAACACAACGGGCACGGCGTAACGACATCCTGCTGACGTGAGCAGCAGTTGGTCAGATTTTCCGACATGGTAATGGTAAACAGACCGCCCAGCTCCGGCACATTGCGGAACAATTCGGAGATTCCGTCTTTAAGTGCATCAAGTACCGGCGCCTTGCTGGTACATAATGTGAAGCTAAGACCGTCGGTAGACTGCACTCCGCGCCAATCAGGATGAGTTTCAAAAAAATCCGGCGGCATTGAACGCGGTTCGTTCAAATATAGATAAACCCTGATACCATATTTTTCGGCCTTTTTACACAGATTTCTGAGATTTACCAGACGGATTTGCCAGCCGTCCGAATATTTTGATTCGCCAAGCCAGGGCCCCAGAGTATAAAGCGTTCCCTGCAGCCATACCGCATTGACTCCAGTTGCAGCATAATCCGCCAGCAGGCCGTCAGGGTATGGGTCAAGTTTTTCGTTGAGCAGGGGATCGCCGTAAACTGCCGAGTAGGAATAAGTCATGCACAACCCGGAGCGGCGATCTTCAGCTATTGAACTCTTTTTAGCGTTATTGCCATATCGTTTCAAAAATTCGAAAGGGTTGTCCTGACAGGTTTGATCATTTGAACAATATTTTGATATTACAGATTTCAAAATCGCGGTCTGCTGTATTTCCTCTGCCGTAAGCGGAACATAACATACCGCAGCGGTTTCAGGTTTCATATGCCCTAATTTATGCCATAGAAAATCATCTTCCTTTAGTATGTAAGCCAATTCATCAGGAGTAATATCCAGCAAATTCAGCAACTGATCATAAGGCAGCAGATGCCAGTTGCGCCGGATGATGGTAAGATATCCGCGCTCATGCCACAAATGACATAAGCTGTCGTCTTTATGCAAGCCCATATCAGAAGCAAGTTCTTCGATCTGCAATGGCGTCGCCATAAGAACCTGCGCCATTTTTTCTACAGTAACCAGCCCCCAGTTGCGCCAGATAACGGCTTGCAAGCGTGTCGGGAAATGCGGAAAATCCAAAGCTTGCATTGATTTCCCTGAC
>CAIMFA010000675.1 GCA_903840185.1 uncultured Lentisphaeria bacterium
TAGAGGCTGCCGATACCGGGGTATCGTAGGCCTCGTTGAGTGCGACTCCAAACTCGAAAGATCGCAACCGCTTTGCGGTGAAAGTCTTGCGGTTGTATTTTTCCGCTCCTCTTTCCGGCGATATTCATATCGCCTGTCAGTCGGATCGAAAAAATCCAATCCACAATCCTATTCATCTATAAGTTGAATTTTCAACCGCGCAGAGTATAGCTTTATTATCAAAGAAAATCCAGTTGGCCAACTTACAAATACCGATACTATATCAATGGTAGTCAGGAGTGAATTGATTATCCTTGTGGAGCTGTCAGTCTCTCAAGTTCGCTTAGATGACGGATGGCTTCTTCGCGGCAGCAGCCGCACATTTCCAGCGATGGCTTCAGCGAGCCGCACACTTTCGGACGCTCCGGCGAATTGAATATCTTGCAGCCGTAATCCGCCGTTAATTGTATGCACGGCACAAACGCTGGTTTGCCTTCCGGCATTCCGGGGATCGCCGACGAAATGGACGGTATGATGCAGCATGCGCCGCATCCGGCGCGGCATTCTATTTTTGTATTTTGCTCTTTGTTCATCAGTCGGCTATTCCTTGTTGGATAGTGGCTATTCACTCATTGATCCTATTTGTTATTGACCAGCGACTTTTTGCGGAACTCACGCGGTGATATTTTATACACTTTGCGGAACTGCCTGGTCAGATAATTGGAATCGGCAAAGCCGCACTCCGGCGCGATTTCGCCGATGGAAAGCGGAGTTGAAATCAGCATTCCCGCCGCTTTCTGGAGGCGTATCCGGATCAGGTATTCGATCGGCGACTGGCCGGTGGCTTCTTTGAAAACCGTCAGCAGATTGCTTTTGGACATGCAGGCGAAACGGGCGATCTCATCCAGCTGCCAGTTGCGCTTGTAGTGCTTCTCCAGTTCCCCGATGATGTTGCCGATGCGGTACAGCGATTTGGCCTGCGGTATTTCCATCATGGAATATTCCCGCGACAGGAACACGAGCAGCTCCATAAAAAAACTCAGCAGCATTGTGTCGTATCCCGGCTGCTGGCTGTGATATTCCTCCACCATTCTTTTGACAATCGTTTCCACATGGATCAGGGTATGCCGGGCAATATGCAGGCGGCTTTTGAATTTGTGGCGGCGGCGGTAGGCCGGTTCCAGCAGGAAAAGCGCGTTATAACCGGCGATCTCCTGCAATTTCTGGAGATTCCTCCCCAGACGCTTCGGCTCGAACATCACGTTAAATAAACAGAGCTTGTGGCGCTCTTTGAAATAATGTGCTGTTTTTCCCTGAATTACGAAGATGTCTCCGGCCGTTACCGGATAATCTTCCCCGTCAATCCAGTGGATTCCGTAGCCTTCGGTAATGATCACCAGTTCGCAGAAATCGTGCGAATGCCGGATGTCGGTAAGGTCGCCTTCGTGCTGGGGAGACGCATCGCCGCTGATCGTCTTGATGGCTATCGGATAAGCCCCGCCGCTTAAATATTTGCGGCGCAGTGCCGTGACTTCCTTCATGATTCGCTGTCTTTCCGTTATTTTGTGCTATTTTTTAGTAATATTGTCAAGGTTTTATCGTTTTGCAAACGGTATTCTTTATATCAGTAAAGAAATTCTTATATTGTTCTATAAACCTTAACACTTAGGAGACAGATCATGGCAGGGACATTCAGATTCTCATTCGGACCGTGGAACATTCATGAAGGCGCCGACCCGTTCGGACCGCAAGTCCGCGAAAGCATCGAGTTCAACAAGAAACTGGGCATGTACAAGAAACTCGGTTTCGACGGCGTGCAGTTTCATGATGACGACGCCGTTCCAAATATGAACGAACTGACGCAGAAGCAGATCATTGCCGAAGCTAAGAAAGTCAGGAAAAAACTTGACGAGCACGGTCTGACCGCTGAATTTGTCGCTCCCAGACTGTGGGAGGATCCCCGTACAGTTGACGGCGGCTACACCAATAATGACGCGGCCAACCGCAAATACGCGCTGGAACGCAGCCTGCGCACTGTTGATATTGCCAAAGCGCTGGGAACTAAAAATATCGTGCTGTGGCTGGCCCGCGAAGGCACCTACATCCGCGAAGCCAAAGACTCGGTATGGGCGACTGAAAAGATCGCTGAAGCAGTCCAGCTGATGCTGGATTACGATCCGGAAATCCGGATCATGATCGAGTCCAAGCCGAACGAGCCGATGGACCATA
>CAIMFA010000676.1 GCA_903840185.1 uncultured Lentisphaeria bacterium
CAGTAGTTAATTTAAAAAACGTTTAAAACATGGAAGGCTAGCCTGGATTATTCATAAAAAATGGATGAAAGACGAAAATATGCTCAAAATGAAAGATTTTGACGATGCCAAAGTCGTAGCAGCGCTACGGCGAGGACATCGGCAAAGACTTTACTTTGAGCAGATTGCAGTATTTCGCCATAAGTTTATGAATTATTCAGGCTAAAACAGAGATATCTGAAAAAGGAGACAGGCCTATGAAATTTTCAGGGAAGACTGCAATTATAACCGGAGCGGCCAATGGCATTGGCAAAGCCACGGCGCTGAGACTGGCTGACGAAGGCGCCAAAGTTGCGCTCGTCGATATCGATCAGGTCAAAGTCGAACAGGTCGCCGATATAATCCGTGCCGCCGGCGGCACGGCTTTGGCTTTTGCCGTGGACATCACCAAAAACAACGACGTCAAAGCCGTGGCGGCGAAAGTTCTGGAGACTTTCGGCCAGATCGATATACTGGTCAATAACGCCGGGGCCGGCTGGCACAAACAGATTCCGTTCAAAGATACGCCAGATGGTTCCTGGGAATGGATCATCGACCTGAACATCAAGGGAACACTTTATTTTACCCATGCAGTGCTCGAACATATGGTGGCGAGAAAATATGGTAAGATTATCAACATTTCTTCCGTCGCCGCCAGTGTAGGCATTCCGAACCTGGCGGTTTATTCTGCCAGCAAAGGCGCATTGGTATCTTTCACCAAGGCACTGGCGATGGAGCTTGGCCCGGCGCAGATCAACGTCAACTGTGTTTCTCCCGCACTGGTCGCCCAGGAAACGGAACCGCTGGGACCATGCGGCGGCACATTTCTTGGCCGCAAAGGACACCCCGATGAATTCGCTAACATTATCGCATTCCTGGCTTCGGACGAGGCGTCTTTCATCACAGGGGCGGATTATCTGATAGACGGCGGACGGACGCTGGGACCACGCGGAGTATAAACCGTTAAACAATTCCAGATATAACCTTAAACCAGGAAAAACCATGAAACATTCTTTTCTTAACAAACCGTATCCGGTCATCACCGGTATATTTGCGGGACAGACGCCGGCGGAATTGATTGCGGAAACGCGGCATTCTGAATTCGAAGGAGCGCAAGGCGTTGCGATAGACTTGTTTGATTTGAAGCCGGAGTTCAGAAACCATGATGCGCTGAAAAGTGTTATCGACGCGGTCAATCTCCCTTTCATGTTCTTCTTTTACCGTAATGACAAGTGGCATGATTCAAGTGACGATGAGCGGCAGGAACTCCTGCTCACCGCCGCCGATGCCGGGGCGGCAATGATTGACGTCATGGGCGATTTGTATGATCCTTCTCCGATGGAAATCACGCACAATCCCGTGGCTATTGACAAACAGAAACGCCTGATCGACAAGATTCATGCCAAGGGAGCCGGAGTAGTCATATCTTCACATATGTCTTCGCTCCCGAGAACAACAGAACAGGTTATTGAGCACATGCTTGAAGTCGAATCGCGCGGACCTGATGTGGTTAAGATTGTGACCGGGGTCAACACTGAAGAAGAACTTGCCGAAGCACTTCGCACCACTATGGCCTTGAAGCGCGAGCTGAAAGTACCTTTCATCCATCTGTGTAATGGCAAATTCAGCCGGCCGCATCGTTTTATGGGGCCGGTGCTCGGCGTTTCGATTTTCTTTGCCGTTCCCCGTTACGAGCCGCGCTATGGAATGCATCAGCCGACCATACGGGCGATGAAAGCGGTACTGGATAATATCCACTGGAACATTAATGATGTGATCTAAGGCGGACTTTGCCCGCAATCAAAAAGACAGGGAAGCTAGAAGCTAGAAGCTAGAAGCTAGAAGCTAGAAGCAAGAAGTTAGGAGTTAGGAGTTAGGATAAAACCTGAAACCTGAAACCTGAAAAGCAGTAGTCAATTTACTTTAATAGACTATAGATGTGGCTTCTTTTACCTGAAAATTATGTCACGGGGTAACATTTGTGAAGCTGTATTTGTTTCAGTGCGGGACGATTAAAACATTCAAACATCTGCTGGTTAAAAATGCCGGCATCGGACAGCCCTGTGAAGTTCCGGTTCCGTTTTTTCTGATTACGCATCCCGATGGCAATGTTCTTTTTGACACCGGGCAGCCGTTAGCGGCGGCATCTGCCAGCCAGGGGCAGGACGGCAACTATCTGCCGGTCATGACGCCGGACGATTATGTGATCGCGCAATTAGCCCAAACCGGCATGCATCCATCCGACATCACCCGCATCGTGATATCGCATCGACATGCCGATCATGCCGGCGGACTCGAAGCGTTCCGCGATGTGATCTGCTATCTCCAGAAGAAGGAATTGACGTATGACGACGGACAGAATTTTATCAGCCAATACCCGTTGCGCTGGCAGTTGCTGAACGGCGACCACGATATTTTCGGCGACGGCAAAATAAAAATAATCTCTACCCCCGGCCACACACCGGGTCACCAGTCGCTGCTGGTGAAACTGGAAAAACGAGGAGACATTCTGCTGACCTCCGACAGTGTCTATACAGAAGAAATACTGGAAGAAGGAATTCTTCCGGGAGTTTTTTTCAATCAGGATGACACGGTCAAAACAATCAATATGATCAAAGCAATGCGCCGGGACGGCATCAGGATCATTACAGGGCATGATCCGCAAGCCTGGGGAAGTTTCAAATTAGCGCCAAAGTTTATGTAAAAATTTACAACCAGACAGCGCCGGCTGAATTCTGAGAATCATTGAAAAAGTAAACAGATAGTCAGACAAATTACATGATATTCAGATCAGTCATTTTAGATACAAGGCTTGATGGGTTAAGATTGGCATGATAATTTAATTTTGAATCATAACAGCGAAGCTAATACAGAATCGCAATCTTAAAGCTAGTAAGGATTGCGGAGACCGTCTTTGCCGGGACGGGCTGGATGAGACTGTCGCTACCACGGTAGCGACTGAGCTCGTACAGCACGTATCAGGCATGGCGGGAACGCAACCGCTTCGCGGCAAGGCCCTTTTGCGTTTATTTGAAAACGGCTCCGTCCCCCGATATTCATATCGGGCTTCCGTCGCTGTTCCCAAATAATTCTCAAAATTGCTCTTGTCATTACTGACTTGAAGATTGCGAATCGGTATAAATAATTGAGTCCGGTTATTCAATCCTTTTACAAATTATCCATAAATATGGAGTTATATTAATGAATGAGCTGTACCGTTCCCAAATGCGTCTTCCTTTGTGCGGATTTCCGCGCGAGAGTAATCATCCGCCGTTCCGCCGGACTCTGGAACCCCGGTCTCAAATGAAATTCGATCCGATGCTGCCGCCGGAGGAATATGCCTACATTAACTGGGGAATTCCTGATTCAATACTGCCTTATTCCTTGCAGACAGGCTACACCCGAAACCGGAAAATCGGAGAACTGGCGACGCTGGTGCTTGAAAATAACCGGCTGCGCGCAACTTTCGTGCCTTCCCTGGGCGGTCGTCTCTGGTCTCTGCTGGACAAGCGCGATGAACGCGAATTGCTCTATTCAAACCAGGTTTTGCAATTCGGCAAGCTGGCAATCCGGAATGCATGGTTCTCCGGCGGAATTGAATGGAATATCGGTTTCCGCGGACATTCGCCTTTCACTGCCTCTGACCTCTTTGCGGCGCGGTTGACTGACGACGGACGTCCGGTGTTGCGTTTTTATGAATGGGAGCGGGTGACCGGAACTCCGTTTCAAATGGATTGCTTCTTTTCCAGTGATGACTCTGATTTTCTTTTCACGGCGGTGAAAATTGTAAATCCGGATGATACAGCGACCTCGACTTACTGGTGGAGCAACACTGCTTTCCCGGAGACCCCGGAGACCCGCGTCATCGTTCCATCCGAAAAAGCGATGATCCACAGTAAAGCCGGAATTAATCTTGTCCATCCGGCCAATCATAACGGCGAGGATGCAACCTATCCCAGACGGGTAAGCGCCGCCATTGACTACTTTTATTATATGCCTGGAGGCACCCGCCCATGGGAAGCTGCCGTACAAAAAGATGGACGCGGTTTGCTTTGCACTTCCACGAAAGTGATGCGCGGACGCAAGTTGTTTCTCTGGGGGAGCAGTCAAGGCGGGCGGCACTGGCCGGATTTCCTCTCAGAACCCGGGCGGCCTTATATCGAAATTCAGAGCGGACTGGCAAAAACACAGCTGGAGTCCGTGCCAATTCCGCCGAAAGGAGAATTTTTCTGGGTTGAAAGTTTTGGCCCGATCGCCGGCGATCCGGCGGCTTTGCACGATAAAAACTATCGGATCGCAATGAATACCGTCGCCGCCGAAGTCGAACGCCGGCTCCCTGAATCAAAAATAGAGGAGATCGCCGCACGGGCTGGATTGATCTCCGTCCGGGAGCCGGAGTCAATTTTACACCACGGTTCCGGATGGGGGGCACTCGAATTGCGGCGGCGTAAAGCTGACAGAGCAGTACCGTGTGAATTTGCACCGAATAACTACCCGGAAAGCAGTCTCGGCGCTTTACAGCAGCCGTGGATCGAGTTACTGGCCGGGCGTTTGCCGGATCCTGAAGCGATCATGCGGCCGGGCTGGCAAACTTCAGACGCGTGGTATCTGCGTCTGCAGACGGCGGAAAAAGAACTGCCCGGAGCGGCCGTTCACCTGTGGCTCCAGTACCAGCTAGCCGTAAATGAGTATAAGCGTGAAAAATTTGATACCGCGCTTGCCCGGCTTGACCGCCTGGATATTCCCGCGTTTGCGACCAGTATCATTGAACGGACGAAAGCCTGTATATATACGATACAAAAGCGGCCGGAACAGGTTCTGGCGGCATGGAGGCGTGTACTCAATGCGGAACCCGGCAATGAACTGCTGCTGAGTGAAGCATTGAATGATTTCATTGAAGCCGGTCAAGCTGCTGAATTTCTACCGCATTTGATATCAGATTCTGAAGCCGGAGGACGAATGAAATATATGCGTGCAAAGACATTGCTGGCTATCGGGTTGATTGATGATGCCGCCGCCATTTTAGCCGAACCGTTTGAGGTTGCCGATATGGCCGAAGGTGAAATCGGTCTTAGCGAACTCTGGCTGGAACTGCAGACCAGACTGAAAGCACGTGAAGCCGGATGTCTGTGGGATTCCGCCTATCACGCGAAGCAGCGCACGAATTACGAAAATGATATCCCGCGGATGTTCGATTTCCGTATGACCGCTGCACCCAAACCGGAGAGATGAACAGGATCGCGGACTGGTCAGAACAATTGAACATTTTGATCAATCAGGCTCCGGCGAAGCTGTCCGATGTCGATTTCCGGAAAGCGGCAGGACGTTTCCAGAGATAGCGCCGCCGCGCTTCCGGCGGCCTGGCCAAGCTGCATCATGGTCCGTGATAATCTGCAACTGGAGGCGGCAATACTCGAGAACCCGGCAATGCGGCCGGCGACCAGAAGATTCGACATTCCGCAAGGTATCAGACAGCGGTATGGAATGCCGTAAGGCTGCTGCAGTTCACCGCAGGCTTTACGGCTGCCGCCATGGACGTCCATCATATGGTCGCTGATTGCAATAATATCATCATGCGTCTGTCCGCTGATTCCCTGCAGCAGATCGTTTTCATTGAGCATATATTCACATCTTACCCTGAACGTCTCCCGAACTCCGATGCGAGGGGCGATCCATTGCAGACGGAAGAACCGGAATTCCGGATACTCACGCTGCAGATGATGCCAGCAGGCAAGCACCCGGCGGCGGCATTCAGCCCAGGCTGTATCCTCACCCGGCGCCAGATACTCCTCTCCGCTCATCAGCGGCAGCATATTGCAATTGCGGTCGCCATCCGGATATTCCACACAGGACATTACAGGGAAGTCTTTGCGCCACCAGCAGGACTCCGGCACATCCGGCGGCAGCGGCTCAACGACCGCCTGCTTATCCGGCGTAATCCGGAAAATAAGCGTCACACCGTTAAGTCTGGAAGACGGTTTCCGCGGAGCATCCGGCTCCTGAAACTCCCCCGCCGCGTCTTCACCGGCAAGGCATTCTGCCCCGGCGAGACGGGCAAGCACTCCGCAGGCATCGATCCAGTACCGGGCGCGGATAACAGTATCGTCATCCAGTGTCACCGCGTCAATCCGGTCGATACTGTTTTTATGCACCGCAGTGACAGTACGGTGCAAAAGTATCCGCACCCTGCCTGTATCGAGCAGCATCCGCTGCACATTGGCGGCATAAATCTCCGGTTCAAAAATAACCCCGTGCCATTGCGCACGCACCCTGGCGGCATCAGCAACAATACCTTTGGTGCCGCAACGTAGAAGCGTGTCAGAATAATTACGCTGCGGATCGATAATGGATTCTCCCCCCGGAAACGGCGGCTCGTTATGATCGGGATGGCAGCAATGGCGTCCCATTGAATAGATGCCGGCAGCACCTGGAATTTTCTCCAGTTCGCGGTAGATATCGAACGGGATGCCCGTGGCTCCGGCAACCGGTTCCCAGCAGCTCACTCCGGCGTTTACCGCCGTACCGCCCAACATGCCGTCACGTTCGATCAGAACGGTTTCGACACCGAGCCGGGCGGCGGCAAGAGCCGCGCCAATTCCGGCGCTGCCGCCACCGATTACCGCCAGCGGATAAATGATCTCATTCATTAAAAACCTCTGCATGTTGCCGGTAAACGATTAAAACGGGCAAATAATTTGAATATCCAATATTCAAGTAAAAATAATACAGTTATCCCGCCTGCATTTTCCGGAAGAATACATGTTCTAGAATATAATTGATTGTCTTTATGTATTTTGCCTTTCCTTCATCAGTTGGATATTCCGTGTTGGATATTGGATATTCGCTTTTATACCCGCAGATTCCAGAGAGTATCCTATTTAGTCAGACTTCATTTCAATTCGTTAAAACGGAATTACTTCCTGTTCCATACCGTAAACAACCATTTCCGGCACAAACGCGCCTTTGCTCATAAACACTATACCATGAGCGGCCTCGGCAATATGCTCGGGACGCAGCGCGTTTTCCTCATTCCATCCGAACTCGTTAATTCCGGAATTTTTCTGAAAGCCGGTGTTTGAACCGCCGGGCACAATGACTGACACGCCAATATTAAACGGACGAAGTTCAGCATGAAGGCAGCGGCTGAACATTGACAGTCCGGCTTTGGCGGCAGAATACACACTCCACTGCGGCCAGGCAAATTTAGCACAGGCGCTGGTCAGGTTGATAATCAGTCCGCCGCCCTGCTTTTTCATTTGCGGAACAATAGTCCGGCAAGCCATGATCACACTGGACAAATTAAGTTCGAGAATCTGCTGAACCGATGCATCATCCATCTCTTCAACCGGTGCGATTTTCACGCCGCCGCCGGCATTGTTAATCAGAACATCGACCCGGCCGAAATGCTCCAGCGCCGCAGTCAGAACTTTGTCAAAAGTGCCTGAAACCGTTACATCGGCGGCGACAGTAACCGCCTGCCCGCCCTGCGACACCACCGCGGCCGCAGTTTTTTCCAGCTGCGTCTGATTCCGCGCCACTAATATCAGTTTCGCTCCGGCTTTGCCGAATCGCTCCGCCATCGCCATTCCGAAACCCGAAGTTGCCCCGGTAATGATAATCACCTTTTCCATAAATCA
>CAIMFA010000677.1 GCA_903840185.1 uncultured Lentisphaeria bacterium
AAGAATGGGAAGAATGGGAAAGAGAATTTTCGGTTTCCCGCTTCTCCCACTTTCAACCCGGCAGTGAATGAGGACTTACTGGATGAATGGATTTATGTCGAACCGGCGGGTCGGCTTGATGCCGCGGAACTGCCAGTCTATAAAGTCCAGCAATGTACGCCAATCCTCCAGGCTGTGAGCATGTCCGCCTTTGCGGTACCAGATGCCGATGCGCTTCTCCGCACCGAGAAAATTGTAGGCTTTACCGGCAGCCTCGTGAATCAGCCATGTACCCTCCGGGTTGGCATGGGAATCCCCCAGCGCTTCTGTAGTCAGCAGTGCCCGCGGCGCAATCAGCGCTTTAAGGAAATGCTGATCAAACGGCAGTTCCTCCTGCCGGTCAATATATCTGGATAAAAAATCACGGTTATACCAGTAGAAGCCGAATTTCATGGAATCGCTGAGCATCTCCGAATCCTTGCCGTGAAATATATAGCTGCCGGCGCCGCCAGTTCCGGAGTTGTTGGCGCACACCAGTGCAATGCGTTCGTCAGTGGCTCCGGCGAGCAGCGTGGTCTTGCCGCCGCGCGAGTGACCTGCAATTGCGATTTTTGCGGTATCAATCGGAATCCTGTGTTTATACAGGTAAGGGTCCGCCACGCTGTCCAGTTGCATCAGTGCGTCCACGCAGCGGTGATAGCTCCAGGCCCAGGCCGCAATAGCTCCGAATTTGCCGTCCGGATATAAACGGTAGATGCCTGAGTCGCGGGCGTATTGATAAATGTCCGAAGCGATTTCGGTCCGGTTGAACAGCGCCAGCGCACAACCTCTGGACATTACTTCCGCGATGATTTCCTCGGTGATAAATTCCCAGCATCCATCGCCGTTGACAATCACAGGAAACGGGCCGTCGCCATCCGGCGCCAGCACCTTCATAGTAAACGTGAGTTTATGTTCCTGATCCGCAATCACCCGGTAGGTGTGATACCGGTATACTCCCAGCGATTTGGCAAAATGCGGATGCAGCAGTTCCACCCGCGTCTGTTCCGGCACGGGCGGCATGCCGCCGTACAATAATTCAACTATCGTGTCGCGTAACTCCTGCCGCCGCTTACGCCAGTCGGACGGGGTGCGCACTTTGCCGCCATCGTTAAAACGGAATAAGTCCGGCAGTTTTCTGTCTGTTATTTCCAATACTGCTTCCATAATCATTTACTCATTAAATTTAAGATACGGTTTCTGCGGTTGATCCGGAGCCGCTGTCGCGCACTCTTTCAGGAATTTAATTCCGTCGCTTATTTCCTGGAGTGGTTCGTCGGCAATAAACTCCTCCAGCGAAATATAACCGGAGAATCCGGTTTTCTTCAGTGCAAAAAAGATTTCGACGTAATCTATCACGCCCTGTTCCAGAAATGTTTTGGACATTTCCCATCGGGCGCGGCGCGGCAGGTCAAATAATGCGCGTTTTGAGCTGAGCGTGAGAAACAGGTTTTTAGCATGAACGTATGCCAGATGCCTGCCGAGTAATTCACAGGCTCCTGCCGGACGGATAAATCCCTCCAGCACGGTGTTTGCCGGATCATAGATTGCCCCGACACATTCCGGGTCAAGGCCGCGCATCAGCTCACGTACCGCCCATGGTGAGGCCGCGATATTTCCGGCATGGATTTCAATGACATACCGGATGCCGTATTCGCGGGACAGCGGAATCAGCGACTCCAATCCGGCGCGGGCTTTATCGAGCAATGCCAGAAATGAATCCTTTTGATGCAGCGATTCTTCGAAATCCCAGGCATACCACGGCGCGGCAACCCGGAGCATCCTGCCATTGGCGGCGGCGACAGCCTCGCTCCACCGGCGTATCATATCTGTTTTCCAGAGATGTCCGGCTCCAAGGTAGCCGACGACTTCCATGCCGGCCGCGCCGGTTATCTTGTGCATTTCCAGCGCGTCCGCCGCCGCAGTGTCCAGCGAGTTCAATCCCCATTCAATTCCGTCAGCCCCGGACTGACGGCACAGTTCAACAATTTGTGCTGTTGTCCGGCTTTTCTTCAAAGCATTGGTATTGATCGAAAATTTAAAAGAACTCATAATGTTGTTTTTCCTATGCTTCAGTATAATTCCACTTCGTAAAGTCCGCCGCCGCCTTTGGCATCCGGCAGCACAATCCTGATTTAAACGGTCTTGCACTGCTTCCAGAAATCCAGATCAGCGCAATATTTCTCCATTTAAACAGATACCGGTTCCGGTTTCAGCCATTTGCTTTTTTTCAGCATTTCATCCGCCAGGCAGTAAACATTGATGATATATCCTTCGGCGAGCATGATTGATAATCCTTTAAACTTAGGCATGGTTATCCTGATTTAAAGAATTGTGTTGTCGTAATATGGCAAATTCATGCTCAAATTTCAAATTATATCTTTCCATTTAAAAAAAATGCACACGACGTTATTTAAGTTTAAAATCGGCATAATTTTTCTTGAAATACGCCATAAAGTCAGCGTTCATATACTGTTGAGCGGACTCCCATATTCCAAAGTTGAACTCCTTGAAATCTGGTTCCAAATCCAAATTCACGATTACGAGATAGCTGTTGCGCATGTCAAGTGTGCCCTTGGCCACCTCCGCTACGCCGTAAGTCAAATAACAGGGCCCGGGAATGGGGATCTCGCGCTTGTATTTGCCGTAGTTGCCAGGCTGGAATTCCTCGTCCTGAAAGATGAAAAACACATCGTCCGGAGACAACGCTTGAAGCTCGTTTTTCATACCATAAGTCTGAACCGGGGAGATAGCCTGCCGGTGATAGATGCCTTCAAGATATTGTCCGCCGACAACCAGCGCCGGAACCGCCTGAAACATCACTTTTATCGTCTCGATCTTTTCCGCGCTGTCCGGGGCCGGAAGAATCTTACCCCAGAGTACCGGAGAATTCGGACGCATATAAAAGCGCAGCAGAATTTTGGCTCCATCAAAGTTCATCTTCATAGTCACTCCGGCATTGCCGCTTTCCTTGTCTTTCCAGACTTCCAGCGGAATATTGTTCAATTCAAGCCGGTCATGACGAATGCCATTGACTGTGATGTAGAGAAAGTTTTCCAGCGGTGCAGAGTAGCTGAACCATAAAGTGGGTTCCCGGAGCATGATCTGAAGCATGCTTGGCGTGTTCTGCCCCGCCTTGCGCTGGATTATGTGAAACAAATAGTTGTTTGCCCGGTTCCGGATGCGGACAAACTGCTTGGCGGCAATGGTGTCCGGGTCAAACGCTGAAACATCCTTTTCAATGGATGCACGCACCATATCCTGGGACGGCGTCACCTTGAACGGATCTTCGTTTTCTGCATACAGTATGCCTGCCATTGAGAACATTGAAATCAGCAATACGGTTACTTTTTTCATTATAAATCTCCTTTGCCCATGAATTTTATACTTCCGAAGCATTCCACTTCGTGATTGTTGCCGTTGGTCAGTGAATACGCCTGTATTTCCTTGTCCGCCTGCATCGGATTGAAAATGATGTTGCCATTCCAGGTTGAGTAAGCAGCCGGGACATCCTTCTTAATATCCGGGAACGGTATTATAAACTCCAGCCGCCAGCCATTTTCGGTCTTTTGAACAGCGTACTTCAAGTTCGGCATCGGCCACTTGCTGTTGAATGGCGTGACCATCGGCTTGAGCGTCTTCTGTCCAAAAAATACCCGGCCGTCGCCGAAAAATACGAACTGGAAGTATTCACTGTTGTCCGGGGGAGCCAAAAACAGCTCAATATTGCTGCAATCCCACATATTCGGAACAATACGGGGTTCTCCGGCAAATTCGAATAAGCCATACAGCGCTTTGTCGTCATATACAAGTTTGCCATGAACCGGATTTTTGATATTCCCGGTGCCGTTAAGATTCAAAAATGGAACGGCAGCGGCGTTGTTCCAAAGCTTTTCCTCACCTTTGCCGTCAACGGCGACCTTTTCCGATGCAGCAAGCTTTTTGACGGAGTAGGATGGCTTGATGAACATAAATGAACGGCGCGCCTTGGCGATGGCTCCGGGCCACGGTTTCATGAAAATCAAAAGCCGCTTCATTTCAATAGAGTCCGGCTTTACCGCCTGCACTGCTTTTTGCAGCAGTTCCTCCATTTTCGACAGAACCTGGCCGTTATAGGCGCTCTGGCGGCTTCCTTTTTGCGCGACTACCGTCGCCCAGCGCTCAGACATCAGATCATAAAATTCTTTTACATATGGCGCGGCGGCGCCATACAGCAGTTTCCATTGTTCATCCAATGCGGCATCCACATTGAATTCCGGATTCCACATACTGCGATAGGTGATGTATTCAGCATAATAGCGCGTGTAGTCCAAATCCGTGCAATAGATAATCTGCAGATTGCCGAAATATTTGCCGAACTCCCGGAGATATTGCCCGATATAGCGCGGAACTACCGCTTCGCCAAACTCATAATTGTTGATCGTGCCGTAGGCCCACATCGCCGAAACCGGACGACTGCCCAGCACGTTGTACCAGTCCTTGAGGACGTCTTTCCAATGCTGCATAATTTCCTTGTTGGGAGCCATGCACGGCAGCTCGTAGATACAGATGCTTACATCGACGTTGTCCGGATATTTCCGGTATTCCGGCAGTACCGGCGGCAGCGTGTAATTCTGGTAAGCGAAGACCGCCAGACGTTTGTCAGGAAGCACTTTCTTGATACCATCCCCGAGATAGATATGAAAACGGGCTGTAACATCGCTCATCTCTCCGGTCGCCGGATTTACAACCGGCGGATGCAGATTTAATTTATCCGTGGTCTCATTGATGATATTGACCAGCGTGTCACAATTGCCGAATCCAACATAATCCTTGTTGGGCGGATACCATTGGCCGAAAACCGAACGGGCTCCGTTGCTGGCATAATATTTTTCGATGTCTTTTAAATAGATATCCGCAACCTTCAGGTTGCTTATGTCAATGAAATTACCGATGTTGCCATTGGGATTATAATAGGTATATCCTCCCGGAGTGGTGTAAAAAATCGTATCTTTCTGCTTCGGATGCGCCGCCAGCCAGCCCATCGGTTCGGGAACGTGCGCGGAAAAAAAGCGCGACTGTTCAGTCAGCCGCCAGCAGTCAATCAACGAGGCCTCGTCGGCGTTGAATTTTCCCATTTCCGGCAGCCAGCCGAACCCGTTGGCACGACGATCGAACTGCCAGTAGTAGCGGTTCTGAATCAGGGGGGCATCTTCATAATTACATGGGGTTATATTCAAATCTGTCACTGCCGGATAGATCGTGCCGTACCCCGGGTAATAGTAACGCACCCCCAGAAAACGCTCGACAAAATCATATGCTCCATTCAAAGTGCCGTTAATTGCGTAATGTCCAGGATCCATATGATTGTATGCCGCCGGCATTTTCGAACCATCGTATCCGACAACGGCTACCCCGCGGTCGAAGGTTCGTACTACGAATCCACCGGGCGGCAATTGGGCCGGATTGATTCCCAGCTTTTCAGTTATTCTGTTCGGACCGACGACCAGTAAATACCGGTATTTTGCCAGTTCCGCCTCTTTATCCGGAGCAATGATCGGGACATTCACTCCAGCGCAGCGGTTGAAAACATTTTTAAATAATTCCGCAGCCTTGGTAACAGAACGACGGCGGGGAAGCGCCGCATCTTCACCGGAAGAGTCGCAGACAATAGCAAAATCCGCCTTGGAATTTTTCAACAACTCAATCGTCCCGGTATCGGCGGCTTCCTTAACTTTTACGGGGTTAAGCGCGGGATTTTGCAATTCATAGCTTAAACCGACCATGCAGGAGGCCATCGCCATGCCAATCAGCGTTAACTTCATATTTTTCCTCTTTTTTTATACAAAACGCTATTTTATTCTATCCTGAAAAACCGTCTCCGAGGCGGGGTAAAAATCTTTAGCTATGCCATGCAAAACTAAAAAGTACCGCTTAAAAATCGTGTCCGTCCCCCATCCCGGGGGCAGCAATTTTCAAAAGCTCCGTCCTCTGGACGGTTTTTTTAACTTAGTGATTTTTATGATTTATTTTACAACTCAACTCAACTCAACTCAACTCAACTCAACTCAACTCAACTCAACTCAACTCAACTCAACTCAACTCAATAACCTATAAACGGGTTATTGTCATTTTGACCAATATCAGCGACGCCGGCGGGTATCTGAGTTGACTGAATAGTAATGTCAGACGGACCGTGCCAGACATCTTGATATTTTTTGGGCTCCACATGACCATCGGCATATGCAATATTGGCAGTGCCGGTCGGATTAGACCTGCCATGGCGAAAAGACATAAAAGACCCCCAGGTATTAGCCCAGGTATCTGTTCTGTCGGAATCTGAATAGTTGATGGCGGAGGTCGGCTTTTTTACCTGAGTGATTCTTCTTACAGGCTTGCTGCTTCCGGTGAACCATGTGTTTATACCGTATTGCGTGTAACCAAAATCACTTAAAGGCCTGCTTTCTGACGGGCAGGCAAACATCTTAAAGCGCCTGACGTTATCCGATCCGTTGGGCGGGTAGTAGCAGATAAATTTCCCGGTTAATAAATAATTAGCCTCATCAGCCCAGGTATGCTGGCCGGTGGCATCCGGCAAAGATCCACTCAAAATCCAGTCGTTGTAATTGCTGCTGTAAAATGCTGAAGCTTGTGTTATCTGCTTCATTTGATTGGCGCATGATATTGCTCTAGCCTTTTCCCTTGCTTTACCGAGCGACGGCAGCAGCATGCCGGCCAAAATTGCGATGATGGCGATCACCACGAGGAGTTCGATGAGTGTGAAATTATTCTTCCGGCTTTTCATGATTTTCCTTCTCCTTTTGTTGTTTTGGGTTTATACAGAAACCAATTCTGTTTTTTCTGAAAATATTAAAGTTGATTCGCGTTCGATGAGTCTGGCGTTGATCAACTGTTTCCCCGGGGAAAATTCATTGGCGAGCAAGTGTCGCGCCGCAATCCGCCCGATTCCCTCATATGAAAATGCCATGCTGGTCAGTGCCGGTCTCATTCGGTGAATACTTTCGATATCGCCGAACGTAATTATTTTGACATTATCCGGCAATTCGAGTTCCTGATAAATATTATGCAACCGCAAATACAGAACCAGGTTGGGTTCTATAAGCAGGCCGTCAAAGCCGCCGGATTTTTTGTAAAAATATTTCAACCATTTCTTAATATTCTGTAACGAGTTTTGGCCTTCCGGCAATTCATGCCATGCTGAAAATCTCAGTCCGCATTTTTTTATTCCGGAAAGATAGCCATTCATGGTCGGATGTTCCGGCTCTGAGAGGTGATGACAAAATAGCGCAATCCGGCTGCACTTCTGCCTGAATAGATACTCAACCGCAGCTTCTGCTGCCCCGAAAGCGTTAAGGGATATACTGAAACAACTATTAACAAAAATTTCGTGATATTTCCGGCAAAAAATTTGAGGGTCGACAAACGCCACCCGGCAGCCGCGTTCCAGAAGCAATGGAAACAG
>CAIMFA010000678.1 GCA_903840185.1 uncultured Lentisphaeria bacterium
CCGCTGGAGGCCCCGATGTCCGACTTGTCCGATGAAATAGAGGAGCGCCGGGTCGGGGGCATGGGAATTCATTTGACGCGCACCATGGTTGACGCCATCTCCTATTCCAGAGACGGCAATATTAACGCAGTCAACATTTCGGTTAATATAAATTAAAAACGGCTAGTAACGGTTTTTAAAATTGATTTTTTATTTTAATGGATTATTATTAACAAATATACTTAGTACAGTTTATTATTTGATACTTGTTAAATAACATAAAAAGAGAGCGAGAAAATGAAAATTACACAGCAGGCGCAGGATGGGATAATCAATCTGGCTATTGCTGGACGCCTCGATGCGGTTTCCGCAATAGAAGCAGACAAGGAATTTGCCAAAGTCCTGGATGCAGGCAATGACAGGTTGCTTATCGAATTGTCACAACTGGAATATATCAGCAGCGCGGGCCTCAGAGTTCTGCTCGTGGTTGCCAAGCGTATCCAGCAGAAAGGCGGCAAAGTCGTACTCTGCGCACTGGTTCCGAACGTCAAAGAAGTATTCGAAATCAGCGGATTCTCCTCAATTTTCAAGATATTTGATAACACCGCGGATGCGGCTGTATTTCTCAAAGGTTGAATCTGAATCACATGATCTTTCAAGCCCGGCATATTGCCGGGCTTATTTTTTTTCAATAGTTCCAGGCTGCCGGATCGAGCAAATAGAAACCCTTTAACTCCAGATATAGCGCCGGATGCTTCTTTTGCATAAGCTTCGGGCAGGAAAAGAACGCTTCTGTGGCCACTGCAAAAAACTCCGCCCGGTTAGTCGCGCCGTATTCGCCAATTACATCTTGAATACCGTTTTCCGCTTCATCGCATAATTCCTTGAATTCCTCTTCCATGATCGTATTCCAGCGCTCATATTCCTCGCGGCTATGAAGAATTGGAATTCCGTCGGACGCGCCGTTCGCCTGATCAAGCTGATGGGCAAATTCATGGAGCACAACATTGCTGCCAATGCCCGGCTTGCGGCTTTCGTATTTAACCGCGTCCCAGGTCAAAACAACATTGCCGTACTCCCAGGACTCGCCGTCCAGAGCATTCTCGCTGCCTTGAACCGTCTGATTCCCGAGCCTGCTGGCGCCCCTGGCAATATAGGCGGAAGGATATACCAGTACAGAGTTCAATGTTGGATAACATTCGAGCTTCTTATTGAGCAGCAGAATACACGCGTTCGCGGCAATCGTGACTTTTATCTCATCGGTAATCGCAAGTTCGCCGCAGCCTTCAAATTCCTTCTCATCAATGAAGATATTAATCCGGCCCTGCAACTCTTTTTTCAGCTCATCCGGCAGGAACCTGTAAAGCGCCACATTCCGCTCCAGTATCCGCAGCCATTCCTCCGGCAGATCGCGAACCATCAGATTCTTTTCCCGGTTGCTGCGAAAAACAGCGCCAATAATGATCCCGATGACGATAGCCGCTCCCAGCGCGGCAAGCATTATAATTTCAAGCGTTTCCAAAGACTGCTTCCTCTCAGATTTCCAATAAAATAGATGTTCTTAACGCCTATTCAAGCAGAGCGGCAAAATAACCACGGATTATATACTTTGCACGGCTGCAAATTTAAGCATAGACGAGCAGGATTGTGGATTGGATTTTTTCGATCCGACTGACTGGCGATATGAATATCGCATGAAGTAGGAACGGGAAAATACAGCAGCA
>CAIMFA010000679.1 GCA_903840185.1 uncultured Lentisphaeria bacterium
AAATTACTGATCGTCCTGGCGGCGTGCGCCGCGATGTCGGCCTCAGCAGCCGGCAATCCGTCAGACGAAATGTTTCAAGCTTATTCCGAGCAGAATTTCAGCATAGCGAAAAAACTGGCTGTAAAGCAGAATAACACGCCTGAAGGAAAACTGATATATGCATTATGCCTTATTCACGATAAAGAGTCACAGGATATCCCGCAGGGATTTAAAAAACTGGGAGAACTTTACCGCGATTCGAATCTGCCCAAATGGTTGAAAGTAGAAGTTGCGCTGAGCTATGCCAGAGTCGCCCAGTTGATGCAGGACCGTAAAGATATTTACGGCAATGCTGCTGACGGGGTAAAATTCAATGACATATATAATGATATCCTCAAAACATCCCCTGATTCCACTGAAGCCTGTTATGCGGTAGTTTATAAAAACGCGCCGTTGATTGAAAGCCCTGATGCGGCGGTTTCCGCCAAAGCCTTTCAAGATGTGGAAAAGTTCATCAAATCGTTCAAAGGCGACCCCAAACTCCTGGGGCCGGTGCACTTATTCGCGGATTATGAATACATTGCCGTCAAAAAAGATTACAGACAGGCGCTTGAGCACCTGGAAGCAGCCGTCAGACTCGGCCTGGCCAACCCGACGCTGGAACAGGATAACATGTTCCGGATCGGCAGAATTTATCAGGTCAAACTGGGGGACAAGCAGAAAGCAATTGAAGCCTATAATAACTTTCTGGAAAAATTTCCTTCATCAAACCGTGTACCGATAGTCGAGCGATACCTTGAAGAACTTGGGGCGAAAAAATAGGGAGACATATCGTCATGGCGGATAAAAACGAAGAACATTTCGGTTCATCAAGATTTCAGAAAGCAGGCTTGATTCTGGCGCTGGCTTTTTATATCATTTCCATCATCATGGTGTTGCGCATCCAGACCGGCGGGGACATTCTGGATAAAAATGTTAAAACCATCACTTTCGCACACTGGCAGCTGGAGGACGGCTTCAGGCATGGCTTTGACGAAGCCATAAAACTATTTGAAGAATATAAAGCCAAACAGGGACAGAAAGTAAAAGTGATCCAGTTGACAGTGCCGATTCAAGGCTACGGCCAGTGGTTTATGACCCAGCTGGTCGGCGGAGACCCGGCCGATTTGATCGAATTACTGGGCACCTCGGATATCAGAAATCAGTATTTCACCCCCCTGTCTCAATATATCGGCAGTCCGAATCCATTTAATCAGGGAACTCCGCTGGAAGGCATTCCGTGGAAAGATACCTATGTGGATGACATGCGCGCCGGCCTGGACCCGATTTACGCGGAATATTATGGCATCGGCGTTTTTATCCATACTTGCCGCATGTATGTGAATATGGACATGCTGCAGAAAGCTACCGGCAGCCGCAAACTTCCCCAGACACTCACTGAATGGCTGAATATCTGTGAAAAAATGCGGGCGTACGGCAAGAAAATCGGCAAGCCGGTAATACCGATCGGAGTGAGAGGATTCGACCGCGGCACTTTAAGCCAGCTTCTCGGCTATTACCAGTCGCAATTGAATTCCGACTTAAACGACTCGCTGCCGGAATTCTGTTCCGATGTCGCGTCGGTGGACATCCTCGACGGCTTGCATCAAGGCAAATTATCCAAGGAAAAACAGCTGGCGGCAATCAATATCCTTACTGAAATCGGCAATTATTTCTGTGACGGTTTTCCGTCCACCGACCTGGAGCAGACAAAATTTCTGTTTTTTGCCGGCAACGTCGGCTTCTTTCCGGAAGGCACCTGGAATGCGTTTTCGATGATTAACAATTCTCCATTTGAAGTGGAAATTATCGATGTTCCGGTTATCGGACCTGATCACAAATATTCAAAATTTTTTGCGGGCAGGCCGTCGGAACAGGGGGTCGGGGTCGGCGGCTTGTTCGGCATTCCCAAAGCCACGAAGAATTTTAACCTGGCATTCGAATTTCTGCAATTTATCACTTCCTGGAAAATCAATCAGATGACCATGGTTGAGCACAGCAAATGGCTGGCCTCTGTCAAGAAAGTTAATTATACCGGCATTATGAAAAAAATGCAGCCCCAGCCGGGATCAAAAAGAGCCAATATTACATTCCCGTTTTCATTCGGCGCTAAAAGCGATAAAAAGATATATGAAATAATCGAAACGGCAATTATCAATAAAACGCCGGAACCGCAGGAATATTTCTGGAAAGATTTTATCAGCAGAATTCCGGACATACATGACGAACTAATTGAAATGATCGAAAACGAAAAACGTAATATGATAAACATCGAAACCATGCGCAGCACATCGGTACTGGGACTGAGGTATAGTGAGTTTTCTCCTCAGGATGCCGGCCGCTTGAAAATCAGGTCGCAAATGAATTTTGAAAATCTGATTTCCCAGTTTAAAAGCTTGAGAAATATTATGAAGACGGACAAAACGCTGGAAAGCATGAAGACAGGAGCTAAATAAAATGGCAGTCGAAATATCATTTAAAAAGTTACGTTATTACTGGCCGGTATATTTTTTAGTCGCAATACCGCTGGGCTTAGTTCTGCTGTTCAACTATTATCCGATCTTCAACGGGGTCGTTCATATTTTCTACCGGTGGGACGGAAATATGATCGAGGAATTCACCGGCCTGGATAATATCCGCAAGGTCATCCGCGACATGGATTTGTGGCGTTCGTTCGGAGTTGTCGGTATTTTCATCGTCTCCAATCTCTTTAAAATGATCATCCCCATTATCACCGCGGTAATTCTGCACCATATCATCAATGACCGCTGGGGTTACGCTTACCGTGTGCTGTTTGTCGTTCCGATGGTTATCCCCGCAATGGTATTCATCCTGATGTGGAAATATTTTTACGAGCCGAACGCGGGGATTCTTAATGAAGTCCTGCGGGCAATGGGCATGCTGGGGCCCACCGACATCATTCAATGGCTGTCCAGCGAGTATCTGCTTATTCCTTCGCTCATTTTTATGGGTTTCCCCTGGGTGGGCGCGTTCGGCGTGCTGATTTATCTGGCCGGCCTTCAGAACATTCCGGAAGACATCTACGAAGCCGCCGAGATTGACGGCGCCGGGCCGATGCGGATTTTTTTCCAGATGGAACTGCCGCTGATCATGACCCAGATCAGGATTAATCTGGTGCTGATGATGATCGGCACCATCCAGAGCTGGGAAGGAGTTTATCTGTTTGTCGGGGAATCAGGCGGACCTGACGGCATCGCCACGGTTCCCGGTCTGCTTATTTTCCGCGAAGCGTTCTCCAGAGGGTTGTTCGGCTACGGCTGCGCCGTCGGATTCCTGCTGTTCCTGGTAACGCTGCTGCTGACTTTCATCAACAATAAACTTGTCCGCACAAATAAATAGGAGTATACCAAGATGGCCAGAAGAGTCAGATCAAAGTTTGCTGAATTTTCGAAACACTTCTATATTTGGGTTATATTCGCATTCTCATTCCTGCCGTTATACCTGATGCTCAACATCTCGCTGAAGGACAATCAGCAGTTTTCCAGGAATCC
>CAIMFA010000680.1 GCA_903840185.1 uncultured Lentisphaeria bacterium
AGGAAAAGCCAACGGTAATACGGATTGGTGAAACATTCTTTAAAATAAATAGTAATACTGGCAAAAGGCGTATCTCTTTCATTTTTGGGAGGAAGTGGCGGATGCTTCTCCTCCTTTACCTTTATGCACATTATCAAAAAGCCGATACTGTATATGATGCCAATGCCGATAAATATCCACATGTAATGCTGTTCCGCCTGGCCTAATAGCCAAAAGTTGAAAACAATTCCGGCGATCAGGCTGAAAGCTCGGAATAGACCATAAAACCGTCCTAGAAGTTCATGCGGTACAACGTCATTAATCAATGCACCAAAAATGGAGTTGGCCGCAATAGTACCTACTTCAAAAACTATCCAGAAAATCCCCAGAAATGCGATGGTCAGTGCATTGAGTCCTGGTGAATTAGTCCCGAGTAAGTCATGGAGTGCTTGACCCATCATAGGACTGAATGCCAGTCCCACCATGGACAGAGAAGCAATCGGAGTGGTGACGAGCAGATAGGGAATGCGCCTGCCCCAGGAACCACGATGCCGGTCAGAACGAAAACTAATGACAGGACCTAAAAATAGACCTATCGCGCTGGGCAACGACCCCATGAATAAAGCATTCAGCGTATCGGATGTTCCAAATTTCCTAAACATCAGTTGTATTACGGTAGAAACCGAACGTTCTTTCATTGACCATGCGAAATCTCCCATCAAAAGCCAGCAGAACAAGGCGAACAATCCTCCCATTGTATAAGTGAGCGTTCCAATTTTCCAGCGACGGGAATTCTGTTTTGATTCATGATTGTCCGGCGTTGACGCTTCAAGAACATTGGCTTCTGTATTCATTTAAAGCTCGCTCGCTATTAATGGTGCAGCTTGACGGCAGCGTTCCAGCGTTTCCATGACTTCCATGGTGTTCTCGATCGGCACTAGCGGCGCTTCATCCATCGCAAAATAACGATAGCAAAATTCATAGAAGTCATTAAGTGGTACTGTTTCACTGGAAATAAGGTTTTCTGTCCAATGTATATCCGGTTCCGATGGATAGAGACGACCTTCTGCCGCCAACCCGGATTGTACTACGCCGGTTTTCAATTGTGACGGATCGAAATACCGGATTTGCCAGCCTGAGCTGCTGCGAAACGCGGCTGAACCACAGTCCCCGCAAACCAGCCATTCCTGACCGGTAATGGCTGCCGCCATATTTATTTCGAGATCAAACGTTATGTCATGCCCGTTTACGGCCAGCATTTTGACAAAATCCTCGGCATCTCCGCCGCTTACGATCCGGCGGGTAACGGCGTTGACGGATTTGAAACTGCCGCCGAACAGATAAATGAACTGGTCAATGAAATGTGACCCGTAGTTGTTCAGCATGCCGCCACCATATGCTGAAAATGCCTGCCAGTCATTGCGGCGGCTGAAATTGCAACAGGATCTCCGTACCATGAAAATCCTGCCTAGAACACCGGACGACAGAATGTTTTTGAGAATAACCGCTTCCGGAGTCAGCCGGTGCGGCTGGTAAACCATAAGTTTGCGCTGGCAATGACGCATCATCTGCTGGATTTTCCTGGCATCCTTGACGGAGCAGGCTAGCGGTTTTTCGCAAATTACATCAATCCCGCATTTGAACGCTTCAATTGCCTGTTCGGTATGGAAACATGTAGGGGACGCGATAACCAGTAAATCAGGTTTTTCCTGTTCCAGCATTTGTGGTATGGATTGATAACCATTGGTTATCCCGAATTCTGTTCCTGCCTCTGCGATCCGCTGAAGGAGTGGGTCAGCAACCGCAACCAAGTGAAATTGTGGATGATTAATAATATTGGGAATGTGGTATTGCCATGCGATACGGCCAAACCCGGCAATCGCGATTCTCAAACGGCGTTCAGTTATCATTTGATAACCTCCTATCTATATCAAATTTGTTATCTTTTTGATGCATATTATTAACGCTGGTAGTGTGCGGAGCCAAATTTTTCTATGTCTGAAGAAATTATGAACATGGAGCCAGTCTTTAGATATCCGCCTTTATCACAAATCTCCTGAATGGCTCGCCGGATGGAATTATCCCTTGGATAAGATCTCCAGTCTTTCCCGTCGCGTCCATAGATGAAAAAAACTCCGTCGTTTCCGCATGGCGGTATCCCCGGACACAAATAGACTTCCCTCATGAACTTTGCGATATTGGATTCAGGAAGCATCCTGGCTAATTCAGGATTCATGATCCATGAACAGCAGACAAAAGTCTTGACATCACGCTTAAAATATTCTTTGAAAAATTGCTTTGCATCCATTAGCGAACTCTGTACGGATTCAATGCTCATTCCCCCGCCTCCCGGAATATGAATGCCAGGAACCCATTCCCAGGGAGTAAGAAGAGCTTCCCATTCACGTAAATCCAATCTTAAAACCTCATCAGTCAATGCATTCCCGTATGGAGAAATGGGAGTGCCCGTCACTGTATCGTCACAAATCTCAAGCCTCGTAGTAAGCCTTATTCCAACAGTATCTTTGATTAAAGGCCGAAAACCTTCGGCATTTAGCTCCCAGTCATCGCGACATAACGCGACAACCCGCCTGGTCCCTTTGTCTCTGTAAATCGCAGGTATCCACTCCGGGGTGCTCTGGATTTCATATTCAAGACGCCCCAGCCGGAAAAGCTTACCTCGGACAAATAATTTTGCCCAGTCTACGTGACCAAGGTTCATTCCAGGTAAATCATGATGTCCAAGCATATATATGGAATTAGCTCCCTTGGCCCATAATGCGATTTGCTGCATGTATGTAACAGGAATATTCATGCTTTCAAGTTTGCGTTCAACCAGCGGCAGACATGAAAGACCAACCATAAGCTGAAAGACCCCGGAATTATCTCCAAAAACTTTTTCAGGCAAAGGAAGACCGGTCAGTTTACCCTGATATGAGGACACGTAGAACCCATAGTGAAGTAACTGGGCATATCTTTGCGCTTCCGGCGAGGAAGCAACAATTTCAGCAACAATTTTTATCCTTTTCAGAACATCTGGAGTCAATCCCGTAAACGGAAAATATTTCTGACAGAACTCGAGTTTCATGAATTCTGGTATTCCGGAAAAATGAGGCATAGACTGAATCCAGAAAGGATTGAGCAATGAGGCTGTTTTTCTATTGAAGCCTAAGGCATTACAAAACAATTTAAAGTTCATATGGAATCCTGCATCAAATTAATTGATCTCTATTCTATTTTTAACCCTTTTAAAAGAGAGGTACCAGTAAGAATTATGAAGTTATTGCCATGTATCAAAGAACTTTTTATTGATATAACCGAGCTCCCATTTTCGCCACTGACAAGGCTTTTTCCAATTATAAGAGAAAATGAAGCGTCCGAGAGTTCAGGGATCAATGAAAATCTGACATCTCCGGCTTCCTTACGCATTATGTTTCCCCAATAGTAATAGTGCATTCCATCACACTCTCTTGCGGCATAACCCTTCAATATGATGCCATCAGCCTTGATATCTGGAATCACGCGGGAATCAAATGTTCCTGAATCAGTTGTACGGACTATGCGGTTAAACCCCTTCTGCAAATCAAGAGTATCAGCATGTGATAAGCATCCATTAACTGTTGTCCTTAATGCATTATTGTCAGAGGCAATCTCAATTTGCAAAGGTGTATTGGAATTTATTTCATAAAGTTCCCCGCTGATATCAGATATTTTTGCGAAATCGCAGGCTTGACCGGATGCTGACAGGAGATTGGCACCATTCATTTTTAAAAAGCTTCCGCCTATTACGCAAAATGCGCCAGGTCTTTCATTGCAATCCATCTTGATAGCGCATACCGTTCCGTCTGTTTCCCATTTTCCATATTTAATAGTTCCAGGTTTTGTGCGGAAAAAAATCAGATTAGAACCATTAGATGTTTCAACTCTGAATCCAAAGGAGTTTTCGGCAGAGATTTTTTTTATTATATGTTTCCGGTATTCAGCCTCTTTGGATATCTGCAATACCGAGATAATAGTATTTATTTTACTGGAATCGAGAGGTGTGGCTTTCAGATGCCATTCCGGAACGATCTCCTTAACGTCTAGAACTCGTGAACTATGCCCATCTACAGGCGCGACAGGGAAACTATCAGTAATTGTCAATACAATCCTTTCAGGTTCCAAAAATGTTCCATGCAAAACGACTTTGTTATTTGTAAGTGAGAAGCTGTTAGCTGCAATGGTGATTGGGGACGCCGCATGAAAAAGCCAGTCCACAGATACAGTTTGCTCTGCTTCAATATCGTCTTTTACGATTACAATCTCAGGCATAAGAAAGAGAATGCTTCTCTTCCAGGATTTGAGATGACCCTGGTAGAGTTGCCGGTTTGAACCATCTCCTTTAGTGAATCCGAATGATGTGGATGCAAAAAAATTATCTATGTGTCCATCAGCTCCTGCCTTGCGGGAATCTTGATCCAAGCCGTCTATCAGTAAAGTGTTGTGGGCTTTAGTCTTAGTAGAATATTCATTGAAGTGAGGACTTCCGAAATAGTCGTAGTAGCCTGAGAGTATGGCGAGTTTTGCTCCATAGGCATTAATCAGGAAATTGTTCTGATCTTCATGCTGGTGTCCTGTTACGAAGCGGCCGCTACGAAAACCGCATGAAACCCCAAGTCGTCCATCGATGATATTGGAGTTGAAGATGGCCCAGCCGATAGTTGGATAAAATGCTGAAGCGGGCAGATCAGCTGGCGGTTTTGGGTATATTTCATTGATTGAATCAGCCTTGCCAGCATACCAAAGCGCATATGGATCTGATGTCCTTTCAGCTATTAAGGCAACAGTGCTTTGATAATCCGGTCCGATTCTTCCGTGATTAGGAGAGCCGCTGTTGGCAAACGACATTTCCCAGGCATTGGGAGGTGCGCAGTAGAGCGGAAATTTGGCAGTCAATTTTAACCACGGGTGCTCATAAAGATTTATAGCAAATGCGTCCTTGACCATATCGGAATAGCACATTATGAATTGGAGGCCATAGGCCCAATATGGAATACCCTCAAAGTTGGCTCCTTCGCGACCATTGATACAGAGAAATTTTCCAAGAAAAAGCTGCCTGGCATATTCAGACCATTTTTCAGCATCGGGATGCTCTCCAAGCAGGACTGCTCCAGCTTCTCCAAATCCGTTGGCAGCAATCCAGGAGTGATTGTTGTATTCCTTGTTGAGCCCCTCGGGCCAGGGATTATAGCCGACATATGCCTGTTCGGCGCGGGCGGCTATAGCCCGGACTAGCTGCTGGCGCTCCTCTTTTGACAATTGCGAGTACAGCGCATCATAGGAATAACACAGCCCACGCAAAATAGCTTGAGCCGCAATATCATTGGAATATGCTGAACTCCCGTTGTTACAGTCCCATGACGCGACTTTCAATGCCCATTCCTTTAGCGTTTGGGCTTTTTCCGGTGTCGGATTCAAGATGTAATACTCGGCAAGAATTCTAAGACGGAATCCCGTACTCATAACCTGTTTTTCGGTGACTTCACGAAGCCAGTCAACCCACGTCGGCCAGGCAGGATTGCCTTCTCTGTATTTGGGGGGATCGCTCGGAACTTTAAAATCCACTACTTGCGACTTGTATCTTCCCTCCAGATCACTGATAAAGGATTTTTGGGGTATGACTCTTGGGTGGTTCTGTTTTACTAGCTGGGACAGGCTGGCCGGATGTGTTGTAAAAATACACCCGCCAGATGCTATCTCTATCCTTCCGGAACGAGTCCATTTAGATGCCCCCTCCGGACGAGTCCTCCAGTAAACAGTATCCGCCTTGACTGGTTCATTCGGAGTATAAAAATTCCATTGGCATTTTGCAATAATGACATTGCTTTTGAAGTCAGGCGATGAACAATATTGAAGTTCGTAACTTTTCGCATCACTTATCTGTGGCCATGTCATTAGCGGAGGGTTTGAGTAAGAGATTAAATCGCATGCAGCCGGAACGAGCGAAAGATTGAATATCTCAAATTTACCAGTGAAACCTTCCTGGAGGGTTTCGCCTAGTCCGCGAATATATATCTCCATCTCTATAAGACGGCGATCTCCGCCAATTTCCGCTTTGTCATAGGTTTCAAAATCGTTCAAATTGAACTTTACATCTGCCTTTGACTGAGATATGGACGCTGCCTTGAACCAGTGCTTATTTTCTGAATCGACAAACGTAATACCAAGATATTTCGCTTTTCCAGTGTCAATCTTTTCCTTGTGGGTAAAGGATATTTTCAGATCTTTGGAACTTGCAACGTTTATTTTAAGTTTCATAGAGCAGAATGTGGATGAGTTTGAGACTGAGGCGGAAATGTGACGATTCACACCCTCGCCTTCAATCTGGTAATTCGCATTCGATGCAATAAGAAAAGATGGGAGTTCAGGCGAATTCCCAGGCGTGTAAAGGAATTGGGTCTCTGCCTCGTGCAGGAAACGACGCTTGATCATTTTTTTGGGTATGAGCTCAATATCCGATAGTGCAAGGTCGGCTTTTATTGCGTCGGTATTTTTGTCTCCAGACGCTCTAATGTAGATAGTGATCTTTTCGACCTTGCGCCCCGGAGCAACAGGTTTTATGACCACATGCTGCATTGAGGAGACTGGCACGACAACATGTTCCCAGTCAACAGGACATCCATAAGAGAAGAAATATTCGTTCCCATCGGATGTTTTAGCTGATATCCCAAGATAGCTTGCCTTTCCATCGAATACAGATATTTTTGCCATGAAACTTATTGCCATGTCATCATCCCAGAGTATATCTGGTTTAAAGGTTACTGGACAGACAAGAGATTCCTTAGCAAATGTCGCAACCATAACTCTTCTGGAACCATCATTCTTAACCACGGCGGTGCCGCCTTTTATTGCTGCGATTTCAGATGGAAGATCATCTCCTTTTAGATTTACAGTGAAAGTCTGATCTGCGGCCAGTAGTGAACTGAGCAGCATTGGAAAGACCATGAGAATATTTTGCATTTTCATTGATGACCATCCATAGTAATGTCCCGGTTAATTTAGATATCCATTTATTTTTTAGTACGATAATACGAAGTAATAGTTTTTGGTTGAAATACCCGGCACGACTGTTCCGTTGAATGACGTACGAGTTACCCATCCGACACAACCGTCAAGAAAGAGGGCGTTCACTCCTTGCGCTGCGCCGGAAGAGGCGTGGCGACTCCATGCCACGATCTTCTGTGGACCGTCCCACGCATTCACGTCGGCATTTTGCCATGCGGCAAAATAATAGCCGTCTACAAGCGATATTTTCTTTGATGCGTTTTTCACCTTAGACATCTTTTTGAGCGACGTCGGATCATTATAACCAAACTGCCCGCTTGGCCGCCAATAGCCGCCATTGTTGGCCGAGTTCAAATCATAGGTGGGGCTGTCACAGAAGACCGGCTGGCCGAATTCCTGCGGAGACATCGGGCAGGCAGGATTGCTTATGCGATAGACAGAGCCACCGTAATTACGTTTGAAAAGCGGCTTAGCATAAATTCCCATTGTTACATACCAAAGATCCGGTAGCACATTTATATCACAGAGATTGGCCTTTGTCGTTGCACAAGTGGTTGGAATGTAATCGTTGTTGTCCATGATGTACATCGCCTCGGTACCGCCCATTTGTTTAAGATTAGAGATGCATTTTGTTTTATAGGCGCTGTTGCGAGCCTTGTTGAGTGCTGGCAGCAACATAGCAGCCAAAATGGCGATGATTGAGATGACAACAAGCAATTCAATCAA
>CAIMFA010000681.1 GCA_903840185.1 uncultured Lentisphaeria bacterium
AGACTGGGAACTGGGAACTGGGAACTGGGATAGAACTGAATATCCAATATCCAACAAGGAATTTCCAATGTCCAAGTGGAACAGCCGGAAAATGGAAGACGGTATTAATGGAGGGTTGTGCTCCGTCACAACCGGGATTTAAAAGTCAGCGATTGAATGCGGCTCCCGCTGCTTGAGGAAGTTAAGGAAGATAAGGAATTTGAAAGGTCTTTCAAAGGACTAGATTCGGGATTCATGCAAAATGCTGGTTTTACGATTGGCCGGCTGGAATTGACAATGATTTATTATTTAATAATTTACATATATAAATAAATAAAAGGAAGGTGAAAACTATGAACATGGAAAAGCTTACAAACCGGTCAAGGGAAGCGTTAATCGCGACCCAGAACGTGGCAGTTGAACACGGACACCAGGAAATCCAGGGGATGCATCTGCTGTATGCGCTGCTCACCCAGGACAACGGCCTGGTGCCGTCGCTGCTGAAAAAAATGGATGTAAATGTGGCATCGCTTCAAGTACGGGCGGAAAGCGAACTGGAGGCAATTCCCTCCGTTTCCGGGCCGGGGGCTGGACAGGTATATAATTCGCAGGAATTCAGCCGCATTATGATTGCCGCCACGCAGAAAGCTGAAAGCATGAAAGACGAATATGTCAGCGTCGAACATCTGTTTATGGCGATGCTGGAAGTTGCTGGAAAATGCCAGAAGCTGCTGAATGAGTTTAAGATCACCGATGAAAAGCTGCTGAAGGCACTCCAGCAGGTGCGGGGCAATCAGCGGGTGACGTCCGAAGATCCGGAAGCGACATTTGAGGCTTTGGAAAAATACGGACGCGACTTGACGCGCCTGGCGGCCCAGGACAAACTGGACCCGGTCATCGGGCGCGATGAAGAAATCCGCCGGGTGATTCAGATTCTTTCCCGCAGGACTAAAAACAATCCGGTGCTCATCGGGGAACCCGGTGTCGGCAAAACGGCGGTAGTCGAAGGGCTGGCCCGCCGCATTTACCGCGGCGACGTGCCGGAAGGGTTGAAAGACCGCCGGATCATCGCGCTGGACATGGGGGCGCTGATTGCCGGGGCCAAGTATCGCGGCGAGTTCGAAGAACGGTTGAAAGCTGTTTTAAAAGAAGTCACTTCCGCCAACGGCAGTGTTATTCTGTTCATTGACGAACTGCACACCGTGGTGGGAGCCGGAGCCGCCGAAGGCGCGATGGACGCCGGCAATCTGCTCAAGCCGATGCTGGCGCGCGGCGAACTGCACTGTATTGGCGCGACCACGCTCGACGAATACCGCAAGTATATCGAAAAAGACGCCGCGCTGGAACGCCGTTTCCAGTCAGTGCTGGTGGACCAGCCTTCGGTCGAAGACACGATCTCGATTCTGCGCGGATTGAAAGAACGGTACGAAATACATCACGGGATCAAGCTGAAAGACAGCGCCCTGATCGCGGCGGCGGTGCTTTCCGACAAGTATATTGCCGACCGGTTCCTGCCGGACAAAGCGATTGACCTGATAGACGAAGCCGCTGCCAGTCTGCGCGTTGAGATAGACAGCTGCCCGGCGGAGATTGACGAAATCGAACGCCGCGCCATGCAGCTGGAGATTGAGATCGCCGGACTAAAAAAGGAAAAAGACCAGGCGGCGCTCAAGCGCAAAGAAGAGCTGGAAGCCGAGCTGGCTGAATTCAAAAGCCGCGGTTCCGAACTGCGCGCCAGATGGGACAATGAAAAGAAATCCATCGGCGAACTGCGCACGCTTATGGAGTCACTGGAGCTCACCAAGCAGAGCTTGAACCGGGCGGAACGCGAGTACAATCTGGAAAAAGCCGCCGAGCTTAGGCACGGCACAATTCCCGGCATTGAGAAGCAGATCAGCGATACTGAACTGAAACTGCGCTCCGGCACCGGCGACCGTCTGCTGAAAGAGGAAGTTGACGAAGAGGATATTGCCGAAATCGTCAGCCGCTGGACCCATATTCCGGTAAGCAGACTGATTCAGAGCGAAAAACAGAAACTGCTCAAACTCGGAGACCATCTGCATGAACGCGTTGTCGGACAGGATGAAGCGGTCAGCGCGGTGGCTGACGCCGTGCTGCGCGCCCGCGCCGGCATGAAAGATCCGAACCGGCCGATAGCGTCATTCATATTCCTGGGACCGACCGGGGTCGGTAAAACCGAACTGGCCAGGGCGCTGGCTCAGAACCTGTTCGACGATGAGCGCGCCATGGTCCGGATTGACATGTCCGAATACATGGAAAAGCACAGCGTCGCCAGAATGGTCGGCGCGCCTCCGGGATATGTCGGCTATGAAGAAGGCGGCCAGTTGACCGAGGCCGTCCGCAGAAAACCGTATTCTGTCGTGCTGTTTGACGAGATCGAAAAGGCGCACAGCGATGTTTTCAACATCCTGCTGCAGATACTGGAGGACGGAATTATCACAGACTCGCACGGGCGCACCGTCAACTTCAAGAATACGATCATCATCATGACCAGCAATATCGGCAGCGATATGATATTGCAGCATCACGGCAACGCCGACGAGATCAAGGAACAGCTGATAGAACAGCTCAGGTTACATTTCCGCCCGGAATTTCTGAACCGCGTGGACGAAACGCTGGTTTTTCATGCTCTGGATAAAAAGCATATTCTCGAAATTGTGGATATTCAGATCAAGCGTTTTGCCGACCGGCTGAAAGAACATGATATCAAGCTGGAAATATCCGAAGAGGCCAAGAAGCATCTGGCTGAAGTCGGTTATGACCCGACATACGGCGCCCGCCCGTTGAAACGCACAATCGTCAAAGAACTGGAGACCCCGGTTTCAAGAATGATGATCGGCGGGGAATTAATGGACGGCTCCACGCTGAAAGTCGGCAAAACAAAAGCCGGTATTTCGTTCAGCACGAAATAAGTAAGCTGAAAACACCGCTCCGTATCGGTTAAAACTGGTACGGAGCGCGCTTTATTTTTTGCCTGATTCGGGACTTTCCGGTTTTTTGAATTTGACCAGAACGCGCTGTCCAAGCACAAGCTCTCTTTCGTAGACCGTGATAATGCATTCAACAGTCCTGACATCGCTTTTTTCCGTGGGCTCGTCGAAAGAGAGCCGTTTCGGGCCGAGATAAGTTCCCATTTTTATAACTTTGCCGGTATAAGTTTTAGTCTCGTCGGAGTCGGGAACGATATCGACTTTAACGCCGGGTTTGATCATCTTGATGAATTTCTCTTCAACTTCCGCACGCACAATAAACGGAGCATCGGGCACGAAGAGGAAAAGCACAGTAACGTTGAGCGTGCTGATACCATATCCTGGTCTGGCGTCACAGCGCAGGATTCTGCCATCCGCCGGGGCACGTATATTTTTCATTTCCATGTCGTATTCCGCCTGTTTTTGTCTGGCGGCTGCCACCATCGCCTCGGCTTCGGCGACTTTGATTTCCGCTTCAAGATGTCCGACCAGGTCATTAGTTTCATCCCACTTCACACGGGATATGGCTTCCTGCCGGATCAGGTTCTGCGATCTTTTCTGTTCGCGTTTTGCGGCTTCCAGCGATACTCTAAGCGGCTCGATTTTTTTGACTGCCAGTTCGGCTTCCGCTTTGCAGCATTCCCAGAGAAGCTTCTCTTTCAAGTCATCCAGTTTACAGAGTATCTGACCTTTTTTAACCTTTTCGCCTTCATCCACCAGCAGATCTTTAAGTACGCCGTCTTTGCTGGCGGAGAGTTTGACAATACTGCCGTCAACATCAATTTTGCCGCGGGCGAATGCGGAATAAGGACTTTCGTCGCTCAGCATTTTGCTGGTTTTAGTGACAGGTTTGGAAGTGTACCATTTATAGGTAAAATATCCGGCAACCGCTAGGATTATTGCCATGATAATTATAATCGCCCACATTTTTTTTCTGGCTGATCTTCTCATTCTTTGAAACCTCCAGGTTCATCTCTGGTTATTATTCCGTCTTCAATTCTGATCACCCTGTCGGCATGAGGCAGCAGCCTCGGATCGTGCGACACGGCGAAAATAGTCGTTCCATGAATTCTGGCGGCCTTGTGCAGCAGACTGATGACAATCTGGCCGTTTTCCTTATCCAGCGCGCTGGTCGGCTCGTCGGCAAACAGAAATTCCGGCTTCTTCGCCAGCGCCCTGGCAATGGCGACCCGCTGCTTTTCTCCGCCGGACAATTGCAGCGGCTTCAGGTGCATGACCTTGCCCAGCCCTACTTCATTCAATACCTGCTCTGCGATATTTTCAGCTTCTTTCTCATTTTTGCCAACGTATTTCAGTACAATCAAGATCTGTTCAAGCGCGGTAAGGGAAGCAAACAGGTTGAAGCCCTGAAAGATAAAGCCGAAATGATCGAGCCGGAATTTTTCAATTTCCCGCGGGGCCAGCTGCCATATATCAGTATCATTGATATGGACGGTACCGCTGTCCGGCTCCAGCAGGCCGCTGATTACCGAAAGCAAAGTGCTTTTACCTGAACCGGAAGGACCCATGATCAGGGTAAGTTTGCCGGGATAGAGATCAAACGTGTTCCCTTTCAGCACGTTATTGACGATCTTGCCGCTGACATAGGTGCGTTTAACATTATTGATCCTGATGGATGGAACTTCGCCATTCTGGTTGTACGGAGTTTCGCTCATCTCAGCAGCTCCGCTGGTTCGGTTTTATACAGCACCATCAGCGACAGCAGTCCGGATATCAGCGAAACCATGATCAGCGCGACTGTCGATACACAAACAAACCAGATCGGGATATTGAACGCCAGTTTGTAGTATACTGCGATATAAGAAAAGACGATGGTCAGTATCCATGCCAGCACCAGTCCGGCGATACCGACCCAGAACGCCTGCTCCAGCACCACCATGCACAATGCGCCTTTGGAAACCCCCAGCGCTCTCAATGCGGCATATTCTTTAAGTGATGCCAGAATCGCTGATCGCAGCGACTGGTTGGTTATGGCTACCCCGATAAACAGCGCAAGTATGGACAGAAAGATAAAGGTCAGACTGTTAGGCGATTCCAGCAACTGCCATTTCTGGGACTGCCAGAACAAACTGTCCTTGCTCCATGCCTTCAGTTTGCTGTTTTTCCAGGTGGAATTATTCAATTCCTCCGCCACGGCATCCGCATTTTCCGGATTTTTTATCCGCATCATCAGGAACTGCACCCAGGTCCAGGTAGCTAACTGCTTGAAAGTGTATTCAGAGGCGAAAACGAAGCCGCCGCGGTCATTTTTGTAGCCGTCGGTAATCCCGACAATCTTGACCCTTTTATTGCTGAGTTCAGTATAATCTCCGATATTCAAGTTCAAATTCTTTGAGAAGGACCGGTCAATCACCACTGTCATCGGCTCATCCAGCTTGTCCGCAAACTCATCAAGAAACTCCGGCGGCATCAGCAGGCATTTTTTCTTATCGGTATCCACTCCGAACAGCGGAGCCCATATCTGTTCGCCTTCATAAGTCTTGCCGTTACACCAGTAGCGCAGAAACGGGCTGACAGAAACTATTTCCGGATGCATGCGCAGATAGAATTCATTTTTCAGCTCCACCCCGCCGCTGTTCTCAAAAGAAGTGAGATTATAGGCTGATACCCACAAATCCGCTTGTGAATTGTTCAAAATAGCGGTCATGGAAAGAGAAAAACCGAGCATTAATCCGGTCTGGATATAAATCAGCAGCGCGGAAAAACCGAGCGCGAAAATGGCGGCCAGATATCTGCGCCATTCATATATCAAACTTGCACGGGCCAGCGAAATCATATAATCATCCGGTTTTCACTCATTAAATTTAACAGATAACAATTCGATTTTGATCATTTTCAAACTCTGCGCATAATTCGGACATTTGCAGACACATCTTATTATGATAAGTACAAAACCGTGTTTTGTCAACGCGGTTTAACAAGTTGTATTAAAATAAACAGCGGAAAAGAAGCAAAACTTCCTTCCCGCCGCGAAATCAACCGGACGTTATGCTTTTAAGCGCTGTTCAAGCGCATCAAGCTGCTCGACCAGTCCCTGAGGCATTCTGCCTGCGAATTTGGCATAATATTCGCGAATGCCGGGGATGTCCTTGAGCCATTCCGCTTTATCGACTTTGAGCAGTTCGCTCAAGTCTTCATCGGAAACATTCAAGTTGCTGACATCCAGATCGCTTTTGGCCGGCATGTAGCCGATCGGGGTCTTTACGGCATTGATTTCACCGGCAACGCGCTGGATTATCCATTTCAGGACACGGCTGTTTTCGCCGAATCCGGGCCACAGCCA
>CAIMFA010000682.1 GCA_903840185.1 uncultured Lentisphaeria bacterium
ATCTTAAGCGCTAGCATATAAAGAAATAAGGATGTTTAAGAAAATATCTTTCTGTTTTAGAAAAGAGCTGATGATTTTTTCGTCCATGTAATTTTAAGTTTTATCCGGAATTAAAAGGTAATTACTGAATATGAATAACCAGAGCCAATCTAAAGAAGAGACGGATATGCCGGAAAAAGAAGCAGACAGCAGTTCAGTCGGGACAGGGGCGGATAACAGCCGTAAAGACACGGCGGAGATTTCCGCGCCGCAGTCATCGCCGCCGCCGGTCGTCACTCCTCCTGCCGCTGATGAGGATGTCTGCGATTTGGAAGATTTATCCGCGGATGAGTTGGCTCAGCTCGACGGAGCAAAAGATTTTAGCGAGCCGGTTCAGAAAAAATCTAAAAAGAAATTATTTATTATTATCGGCGTCAGTCTGCTGGTTATTATTATCAGCGCTGCCGGCGTATGGCTTTATTCTTCACACATGGCAGCCGTGAAGGCGAAAGCGGAAGCCGTGGCCAGGGCGGAAGCCAAGGCCAGGGCTGAGGCTGAAGCTAAGGCTAAAGCAGCAAGAGAGAAAGCGGAAGCGGAAGCCAAGGCGGCGAAAGATAAAGCCGAGGCGGAAGCCAAAGCGGCAAAAGAGAAAGCCGAGGCGGAAGCCAGAGCTAAAGCGGCAAGAGAAAAAGCCGAGGTGGAAGCCAGGGCCAAAGCGGCGAAAGAAAAAGCCGAAGAGGAAGCTGCGGCTAAGGCCGAAGCTGAAGCGCAGGCTAAAGCGGCCAGAGAGAAAGCGGAAGCGGAAGCCAAAGCTGCTAGAGAAAAAGCCGAAGCGGAAGCTTTAGCTGCAAAAATCAGAGCTGAAGCGGCTGAACTTTATAAGAGCGCGGTAATCTGCAATGACGGGCTTGGAGTTCCAAAAGACCAGGCGAAGGCGTTGGAATTATTCATCAAGTCCGCTGATATGGGGAATGACAAAGCGCAATGCATTCTGGCGCAGATGTATTATGACGGAAACGGAGTGACTCAAAGCAACTTGAAAGCATTCGAGTACTTCCTGAAGTCCGCCGACCAGGGCAATGAGCTGGCGCAATATCGGCTCGCTCTGATGTATAAAAACGGGATCGCGGTTCCTGCAAATCCCTTAAAAGCTTTCGCGTATTTCAAAAAGTCCGCCGACCAGGGCAATCAACTGGCGCAATATGAGACCGGGCGGATTTACTATGACGGCATGGTAGTGCCTTTAGACAGCGCAAAGGCATTCGAATATTTTCTGAAATCCGCGGATCAGGGTAATGAGCAGGCGCAGTATCAGGTCGCGCAGATGTATTATGACGGTATCGGGGTCAATGAAGACTGGGCAAAAGCATTCGAGTACTTCCGGAAATCCGCCGAGCAGGGCAATGAGAAATCCCAGTTTATTTTTGCGCGGATGTCGCTCGAAAGTTTGAAAATGCCGCAGGGAAAAATTGAACCCGATAATGCTACAGCCAAGCTGATGCTGAAAAAATCCGCCATGCAGGGAAATAAAAACGCGGCTTTCATGCTGGATTCGATGCTCTGGGATGATGAGCAGAAAGCCGTGCAGATATCACAGGGGTCATGGTCGAATAAAACCAGCCGGAAAGCCAGACTGGATGCCCAGGGCGACTCGAAGGAGAAGCTGGATTACTATCTGAAAAAGGCGGCCAAGGAAGACAACTCGTATGCGCTCTACCGGGCGGCGGTGATTTACTATAATGGTACTGCTGTCCCGAAAGATCTCAAGAAAGCGCTTGAACTGTTCAGAGAATCAGCGGAAAAAGGCTGCCAGGAGGCGCTTGACGTCTTGACCAACATGAATAAAAACGGATTGCCCAAGTCCATCAATCCATAGTTTTTAATTGAATTTGCTGAAGCTTTTAATCTGCTAAGTCGCAAGTATTCATGCTTGCGACACTATATATTTTAATTAATCAAATTTTTCTCGGCCATGCTGGTGTAGCCGCTCTTGCCGACGATAATATGGTCCAGCAAGTTTATGCTGATGGTTTTGCATGCGGCTTTTACGGTGGCGGTCAGGGCGATATCCTCTTTAGACGGGTCGCATTGTCCGCTGGGGTGATTATGCACCATGATGACGGCGGAGGCATTCCGGCGCAGCGCGCCTTGAACGATGTTTCTCGGATAGACCGCGGCGTAGTCCACTGTGCCGTGAGAAGTCTCGTAATCAATCACATGATTTTTAACATTAAGATAAATAATCATTAAAGTTTCCTGCTGCAGTCCGCTCAGTTCCATGCGGACGAAGTCAATTACCGCCGCCGGATTGGCTACAATGTCGGTGCGGACGGCTTTATCCTCAAGATATTTCCCGCAGCTGTCTTTGACCAGCTTGAGCAGAATGGCGGTATTTTCTCCGATGCCGTCAACCGCACACAGTTCTTCCAGGGGAGCATCGAACACCCTGGAGAACGACTTAAAGGTCTTTAATAAATTTTTAGCAACGGGTTTGACATCTTTTCTGGGAATGACAAAGGTCAGCAGCAGTTCAAGCTGTTCGTAATCGTGCAGCGAGCTGATCCCCGACTGCAAATATTTTTTCCGAAGCCGTTCGCGATGGCCCTGGGCGGACTCTATATCCATCATGCCCTCCTGAGCAGAGTAAGAGTTTCAAAATGCGAGGTGCGCGGGAACATGTCAATAATGCCGGTTGAGTCAATTTTAAAGCCGCGGCCGCAGAGTTTTTGCAGGTCCCGCTGCAGGGTGTCCGGAGCACAGGAGACGTAAATAATCTTGTTAAGGAGTGACGAACAGAGTACATTCAATGTTTTTTCATCCAGCCCGGTGCGCGGCGGATCGACTGCCAGCACGGCATCGGCCTGATTGATCTGTTTGAGAAGAGCCGGCATGCTGCTGGCGGTTTCTCCGGCGGCAAAGATGGATTTGACGTTGAAACCGGACAGATTATATTCCGCGGCTTTGATGCCGGGTCCGTCCAGATCGACGCCGATGATGTTCGGAACCCCGGCGGTAGCGGCGGCGACGGAGAAAAGTCCGCTTCCGCAGTAAAGGTCGATGAACGTTTCCGGTTTCTCCGCTTTGAGAATGCCGGCGACCTCCAGCATCAGGGCATCCCGGCAGAACGGATTGACCTGGGAGAAACTGCCGGCCGGCACGGAAACTTTGCCGCAGGCGGTATCTTCCCGCAGCCAGCTGATCTTGTCGGGCGGCGAATTACGCCAGAAAATTACCCCTTCATTGGCGGTTTCGCGGAAAGTGACGGTCATCCCGTCGCGCAAAGTGTGGGAAAAGCCCGGATCTTCGCGCAGGGACTTCAATTTGGCATTGATGGCTTCAGAGGCCAGCGGACAGTGCGGAATATCCAGGACGGTGCGGTTGTCCGCCATGAAATATCCTAGCCGCTTTTCGTCTTTGTCAAAGCTGGAATGCAGGGTCAGTTTGTTACGGTAATAGAGTTCTTTCTGTGATTTTACCGGCTGCCTGAAAATGTCCGGGCCGGTATCGTTTATCCTGGTGATGAAATTACGGAACTGCTGATCTTTGATATTGACTTCGCACTCGTACTTCATGTGCTGATAGGCGCAGCCGGGGCAGACTCTGCCGGTAAACGGGCAGGCCGTAACAATGCGCTCAGGCGACGGCTTCAGTACCTGGATCAGCTCCGTCATGATATAACTTTTCTTCTCCTGGATAATCCTGGCCCGGACGGTTTCGCCCGGCAGGGTATATGGCACGAAACACACCATGCCGGAACTGCGGCCTACGCCGCTGCCTCCGAATGCCACGGACTCTATTGAGATATCAATGATATTATTGCTCTTGGCCTGTATTGCCATTGTCACTCTTTTCTTTAAATGTTATAAATAATGCAATAGAACATTGTTAAGATTGTCCGAGTTATGCAAAAATCAAAAGTGATATTGAAATTTGTGCTTTATAATGGCGATTTAATGTTTAAAACCCGGGAGGGTATTGATTCCTGAACCATTTAAAAAGTTCAGGACATTGAATTTCCTTGAATGATGGAATATAATATAACATTAATCAGGGCGGGGGTATGCATTATTACCCGCTCATAATACAAGAAGAAACCCAAAAAGGAGGTCCGGCATGAAAAAGTTTTTAGGCATGGCAATGATCGGCGCTGGTTTGGCGGCTGGCGTTTGCGCGGATGAAATCAAGTTGTCCGACAAGTTTAATGACGCCTCTAACTGGAATACGACCCAGAACTGGCAAGCGACTGCCGGTCAAATGACCTGTCCGAATGGCGATGGCGGCTTCCTGCTTATAAAAGACAATAAAACATCCGGAGACATCAGCATTGAAGCCGATGTCACACCAATTGAAGCTAAGAATGATGACTGGAAGGTCGGCGGCCTGGCTGTTGTCAACGGGGATAATTTCTGGGCGTTCTGCTTTATTGAATCACCCAACGCTGACGGCAAAAAGCACTTTATCGAAGTCAAGGAAATGAAGGATGGCAAGTGGGGCGCGGAAGCCGATGCCATAAAGGTGCTTCCTACCGCCAACGGCGGCCTCGACTGGAAGTATAACACCACTTACCGGCTCAAACTGGTGCTCAACGGCGAAGGCATCACCGGTACTGTGTCCGACAAGTCCGGCAAAGTATTGGCCGAAATCAAATATCAGTTCACCGGTGATGTCGTCAAATCCGGAACTCCGGCTCTGCGCTCTTCCGGCCTGGCTATTAAATTTGATAATGCGGAAATCAGCGGCAAGTAAGATCAATTATTATGTAATCAAGCCGGAGAGAAATCCCCGGCTTTTTTTATGTGCGCCTGCCTGGTTGTATTTTGCCGGAGAGCAGATACCTTTAGTAACAGAATATCGTGTTTAAGAAAACATAAAACTATAATCCCGGAGGTGTGATGCTGTCTGAAGCGCCGAAAACCGCATTAATAATTCCCTGTTATAACGAAGGCCGTCGGCTTGATCTGCCGGCATTCAACGCGGCCCTTGAGACTTATCCTGAACTGGTGTTCTATTTTGTTGATGACGGCAGTTCGGACAATACCTATGAGATATTACAAAACCTTTCCGCTGATTCCACTCGCGTCAAATTACTGAGAATGGAGCAAAACGCCGGTAAAGCGGCGGCGGTCCGCCACGGCATACTGGCAAGTATTAAAGACGGGAATATATTGACCGGATACTGGGATGCCGATCTGGCAACTCCGCTGTCCGAGTTGCAGGCATTTATTATAGAACTTTCCAGACCCGGCGTGGAAATGGTGATGGGATGCCGCCTGGCGCATCTGGGCGCCAGGGTCAGGCGCAAGGCGTCAAGGCATTATTTAGGCCGTTTTTTTGCCACGGTGGTTTCCGAGCTGCTGGCAATGCAGGTTTATGACACCCAGTGCGGGGCGAAGCTGATGAAGGCG
Source organism: uncultured Lentisphaeria bacterium (assembly GCA_903840185.1). GTDB lineage: Bacteria > Verrucomicrobiota > Lentisphaeria > Victivallales > Victivallaceae > CAIPAT01. The sequence continues at coordinate 5,385 of CAIMFA010000682.1, forward strand.
GAACTGGCGGCGAAACTTTTTGCCAGCCCGTTCATTTCCGGCTGGCTGTTTGATGTTGAGCTGATAAAGCGCATGAAGGAGATATACGGAATTCCGGCTTGCGAAACAAAGATTATTGAATTGCCGCTGCGGCAATGGAATGATGTTGGCGGATCCAAACTGAAACTTTCGAAAATGCTGCTGGTTCCATTCGTGCTGCTGCGTATCTTCAGCAGCCGTTCATGATACTGCGTTCGGGTGCATGGTCTGTGGTAAATCCCTGCTCCGGGTAAAACATTTCCCCAAAAAACCGGGCAACGAGAGTGAAACTTTACGAAAAACGGGCTATATTACCGGATTATTAATTCTGTATCATCATTATAAATTAATCTTTTATATAAATTTGGAGTGCGAAAAATGCGCGTACCGTTGCTTGATTTGAGAGAGCAGTTTGCCGGGCTTAAGGACGAAATCCTCAAGGAAATAGGCGAAGTCTGTGACAGCCAGATGTTTATTCTGGGTAAAAAAGTTGAAAAGCTGGAAAATGAGATCAGTGCTTATTGCGGCAGTAAATATTCCTGCGGAGTGACTTCCGGCTCGGACGCCCTGATTATCGCGCTGATGATCGAAGGTATCGGCGCGGGCGATGAAGTGATTACGACTCCGTTCACATTCTTTGCCACTGTCGGCGCTATTGCCCGTGTCGGGGCGACTCCGGTCTTTGCCGATATTGATCCGAAGACTTTCAACATTGATCCGGTAAAGATTGAAGAAAAGATCACGAAGAAAACCAAAGCGATCATTCCGGTTCACCTTTTCGGACAGTGTGCCGATATGGATAAGATCAATGCGATTGCCGCGAAGCATAACTTGATTGTCATTGAAGACGCCTGCCAGGCGATCGGCTCCGAATACAAGGGCAAACGTTCCGGCAGTATGGGCCATTACGGTTGTTTTTCGTTTTTCCCGAGCAAGAACCTCGGCTGTTTCGGCGATGGCGGCATTGTTACCACGAATGATGCTGAACGCTATGAAAAGCTGAAAATATTCAGGAATCATGGTCAGGGAGCTCATTACATCCATAAATATATCGGGGGTAATTTCCGGCTGGATTCGCTTCAGGCGGCGATACTTTCCATCAAACTGCGCGAGCTGGATAAATGGACAGAAGGCCGTCAGCGCAATGCGGCGCTTTATGCTAAACTGTTCGCCGCGTCCAGACTCGGCGGCAAAGTCACCCCGCCGGCACTGGCGGAATTCCCCGGACGTCATATTTACAACCAGTACTGTATTCTGGTTGCGGACGGCAGACGCAATGAACTTAAGCAGTATCTGATTGATAACGGCGTCGGCTGCAATGTTTACTATCCGCTGTGCCTGCACCAGCAGGAATGTTTCCAGAGCCTGGGTTACAAAAAAGGCGATTTCCCGGTAAGCGAAAAGACTTCTGAAGAAATTCTGGCACTGCCGGTTTATCCGGAACTTCAGCCGGAACAGCTCGAATATGTGGTTTCGACAATTGAAAAGGCATTGTGCTGAAAAGCGCTATGATGTGTAAGGGATTATGGGAAGAGTAAGTGAGAATGAACGTGATTTTAAGGCGCAAAGCTATTTCCGGCTGCTGAAATATACGAGACCGTACTGGCTGCGTCTGTCTGTCGGCATAATTTTCGGGTTTGTTGTCGGCGGTTCGCTGCTGGGCAGCCTGCTGGTGGTTCCGGAACTGATGACCGCCATGGATTCCTCCGGGATGGGCGGCGGCAAGAAATTAACCGCCACCGCGGAGAAGATCACCAAAGTCTGCCGTTCGGATAAACTTTCCGAAGCGGAAAAAACCAGGGCGGTCGAAGATATTCTCCATCCCGTCGATATCGATCCGAAGCTGACAAAATCATTGGAAAAAGTTGAAGGCGCGGTCAAGAAGCTCAATCTGCCGGTTGCCGTGAGCAAGCAGAAAATAGAATTGACCTGGCCTTGTGTTATCGGAATTCCGGTGGCGGATGACAGCGGACGCATGTCATGGCAGTTTTTTGCCATCTATGTGATTATTTTCATTATTGCCTGGGCTGCCAAGAATGTAGCGGACTATGTTAACCATTATTATATGCGCTGGGTCGGCGCCAAGGTGGTTAACGACCTTCGCTCGAATGTCTTTGAAAGCCTGCTCGGCCAGTCATTGAAGTTTTACGGCAAAATGGATGTGGGCCACCTCATCAGCCGCTGTACTAATGATACGGCGGCAATCGAAAACTCCGTCGCCAACACCATCGCTGACGCCACCCGCTGTCCGGTGGAAATCATGGCCTGCGTGGCGGCGATCATCATCGCCAGCATGGAATACAAGAACTACGGATTACTGGTCATTCTGTTTGTCGGAATGCCGCTCTGCGTGCTGCCGCTGATCATTCTCGGCCGCATGATCCGTAAGACCTATAAAGCGTCGTTTGCCAAAATTGCTGAAGTCACCTCCAGAATGCATGAAGTTTTTACCGGTATTCTGGTGGTTAAAGCCTACAATACCGAAGCGAAGGAAACGCTTGTTTTCCGGGCGGTCAACCGTAAATATTTCCGGATTATTGTCCGCGCCTTGAAAATGCAGTTGCTGATGGCTCCGATGATGGAAGTCGTTGCGGTCGGGTCAACGCTGATATTCCTGGTTTATTCCTACAGCCGCCACGTCACGCTGACGGAACTTACCGCGATGCTGCTGCCGGCGTTTATGGCTTATAAACCGATCAAGGAACTGGCGAAAATATCCTCCTATCTGCAGCGCAGCATGGCTGCCGCCGACCGCTATTTCGCCCTGATAGATACGGATACCGGAATCAAGGAGAAAGAAGGCGCTGTCGAGATCAAGGGCTTTAAAGAGGAAATATCATTTAACAATGTCAATTTCTCTTATGATACCGATCACAAGATTCTTGATGACATCAGCTTCAAAATCAAAAAAGGCAGCGTGGTGGCGGTGGTCGGTTCGACCGGTTCCGGCAAGACGACGATTGCCAACTTGATCGCGCGTTTCTACGATGTTGATTCAGGCAGCATAACCATTGACGGCAAGGATGTCCGCGATCTGAAAATCAAGTCGCTCCGGGAACATATCGGAATTGTTTCACAGGAGGCTATACTGTTCAATGATACTATTGCCAATAATATTGCCTACGGCTGTCCGGACGCTTCCCGCGAACAGATTATTGAGGCGGCGATGCAGGCCAATGCCCATCAGTTTATCGTTGACGGACGCCATCCTGACGGTTATGAAACTGAAGTCGGAGAAAAAGGATTCAAACTCAGCGGCGGCGAAAAACAGCGCGTCGCGATTGCCCGGGCAATCCTTAAAAATCCGCCGATTCTTATTCTGGATGAAGCTACCAGCGCCCTCGATACCGTTACGGAAAGGCTGGTTCAGGAAGCTCTCAACCGCGTCATGTCCAACCGCACGGTTTTTGCGATTGCTCACCGTTTGAGCACTATTCAGCACGCGGATCTGATTATTGTGCTGAAACACGGCAGGATTATCGAAAGCGGCACTCATGCCGAACTGCTGGTTCAAGGCGGCGTTTACAAAAAGCTGCATGATACCCAGTTCGGTAAATCTGGTTCCTGACCGGAGGCTTCAGATGGTTTTGCAAATCAGCGATTTCAAGGACGGTTTTGTCCATTTCATCGGTTGCGGCGGAGCCGGCATGGCGCCGATGGCGCTTATTCTGGCTGAGCAAGGATTTAAAGTCTCCGGTTCTGACCTTGAGCTCAGCGATAAGACGGAAGAACTGCGCCGCAAAGGCGCTGAGATATTCCATGGTCACGCCGCGAATCATATTCCCTCTGCCGGAAAATGCCTGGTAGTCTATTCCTCCGCCGTCAAATCCGATAATCCGGAAATGGTTCAGGCGGAAAAATCCGGTTTCCCCTGTGTGCGCCGCGGGGCAATGCTGGCGATGCTGGCTGCCGCTTACCGGCGGCCGGCCGCAATCAGCGGGTCTCACGGCAAAACCACTGTTACCGCCATGCTGGTCCACATTCTGCGCGAATGCGGAATTGAATGCGGCGCCATGGTCGGCGGCAAGGTTAATGCGGGTTTGAGCGCAGCCGCCGGCAACGGCGATATTTTTGTGACTGAAGTTGATGAAAGCGACGGTACTCATGCCTTGATGGATTCTTATATCGGGCTGGTTACGAACGTTGAAGATGACCATTGCTGGAGCGTCGGCGGGACTGAACAGCTGTTCCGTAACTTCAGCGATTTCGCGGCTAAAAGCCGTCATCTGATATATGTGGCGCATCCAAACTCCGACCGTCTTTTCGCCGGACACGCGGACGCGCTGCGGCTTGAACCCGGTAAAATTTCCGCCCCCGGTTATTTCAAATATCTTTCTCCGGCAAGGCAGCAGGAATGGAGAGGCTACCAGAGCTGGAACGCCGCTATTGCGCTGGCTGCCGCGGTAAAACTTGGAGTCGTACCGGAATCTGCTGAAAGAGCGCTGGAAACTTTTCCCGGCGTTTCCCGGCGCATGACCTGTCATTTCAGCTCTCCGTCGTTGACCGTGATGGAAGACTATGCGCATCATCCCACGGAACTTGCCGCTGCGCTGGATTCTCTGCGCGGAAGGTTTCCTGAACATCATTTCCGGGTGGTGTTTCAGCCGCACCGCTATGCCAGGCTGCGGCAGTATTTTGACGACTTCGCGCGGATACTGCGGATTCCTGATTCGGTGTTCATCACTCCGGTTTTTGCCGCATGGGTGGAAAAAGGCGAGCTCGGCAGTGAAGAACTGGCAAAGCAGACCGGCCACTCCGCCAGCTTTATTTCCGGAGACTGGAAAGCGATGCCGGATGTCCTGCTGAAACCTTGCGATGCCCGTCCGCTACTGCTGGCGGTCATCGGCGCGGGTGATATCGAACAACTTATTCCTCACATACTGTCCGCCGCAAAAAAATAAAAGAGAGTAAAGTCATATTTTACTCTCTATTAATCAGTTGCAACTATTCCGCCGGTATTTCTTCAAGGTACTGCACAAAGTTCTTTTTATCGCTGGCTTTCATGTAGGCTTCAGTCCCGGTGATAATGCCGCGTTCCATCATACCCTTCAGATTGCCGTCCATGGAGGCCATTCCCATACCTTTGTTACTCTCGATGATGGTACGGATGTTGGAAATTTTACCTTCACGGATGGTGTTGGGCAGACCTTCCGTCCAGAGCAGCACTTCGTGGCAGGCCACGCGCCCTTTGCCGTCAGCGGTACGGCAGAGCAGCTGGGAGACGACGCCCTGCAGACATTCCGCCAGCATGGTGCGGATCTGTGACTGTTCATCCGCCGGAAACGCGTCGATGACACGGTCAATGGTTTTAGGCGCATTGTTGGTATGGAGCGTGCCGAAAACCAGCATCCCGGATGAGGCGCAGGTAAGTGCCAGTCGGATGGTTTCCAGGTCGCGCATTTCACCGATCAGCACAATGTCCGGGTCGGATTTCATCGCGCCGCGGAGCGCCTTGCCGAACGAACTGCTGTGGATCCCGACTTCGCGGTGAACCAGAACGCAGTTGCTGTTATGATGAACGAATTCGATCGGGTCTTCAATCGTGATGATATGCTTGGTGTGATGAGTGTTGATATAGTCAACCATCGCGGCGAGTGTGGTGGATTTACCGCTCCCGGTTGGGCCGGTGACCAGCACCAGGCCGCTGCGGAAGTTGCAGATATCGATCAGCACGGTCGGCAGTTTGAGCTGCTCCAGGGTCAGGATTTTTGACGGAATCTGCCGGAATACCGCCGCCATGCCGTTGTAATTGTACAGGTAGTTGGTACGGAAACGCGCCAGTCCCGGAATTTCATGGGCGAAGTCCAGGTCATGGTCCTTAAGAAATTTCTGCCAGCGGAATTCAGGGCAGATCTCATGGAGTACTTTTTCCATCAGGTCTGCATCCAGCAGATAATTCGTCAGCGGTTCCAGGTCGCCGTGGACGCGTATTTTGGCAGGGTGGTTAATGGAAATATGAAGGTCGGAACCCTTTTTTTCCAGCATAGCCCTGAGGTATTCATCTATCATTGGCATAGTTGTATCTCCCTTTATCCTGAATTACTTCTTTTTGGCGGCAGCTTGCTCGGCGGCGTATTTTTTGGCTTCGGAAGTGGCGATCGCATCCTTGAACTGCTTGAGGATCACTTTATCGCGGATATTACTTTCCGCCACCTCCGCAGTTATCTGCCCGGCGTTGAATTTGTTAAATACATTGCCGTCGAAAGTCGTCATTCCCTGCGTGGTGCCGGTCTGCATGACTGCTTTCAACTGGTGAGTCTTGCCTTCGGAAATGATATTGCCTACCGCCATGGTGTTGATCAGCATTTCATATGCCACGGTCAGACCGCCGGCTGCCGCCGGAATCAGCCTCTGGCAGATGATGCCGCGCAAGCTGACCGAGGTCATGGCGCGGATCTGCGGCTGCTGCGTCGTCGGGAACACGTCAAGCAGACGGTTCAGGGTGTTCGCCGCGTCGCAGGTATGCAGCGTGCCGATAACCAGATGCCCCGTCTCGGACGCGGTGATGGCGTTTTCGATGGTGTCCAGGTCATGCAGTTCCCCGATGACGATGATATCCGGGTCTTCACGCAATGCGCCTTTCAGCGCGGAACGGTAGTTGTTGGTGTGTTTGCCGACTTCGCGCTGGGTAATATTACAGTTCACTGACGGAATCAATATTTCAATCGGATCTTCAACGGTGATTACATGGTCATGGCGTTTTCTGTTGATAGTGTTAACCATGGTCGCCAGAGTCGTGGTTTTACCGCTTCCTAACGGTCCGGTAACCAGAATCAGCCCGTTGTGATAGTCCAGCAGACGCTCAACGGTTGCCACGTCCTGTGGCAGAAAACCCAGTTCGGCCAGAGTCTTCAGCTTGTTGGGGACCAGACGGTAGGTGCCGGAAGCACCGTCTTTATGCATCATCAAGCTGACGCGGAAACGGTCATGGTCGATTTCCAGCGCAAAGTTCAAGTCCATTTCCTGGTCGAAAAAGTCTTTCTGCTCTTTGGTCAGCAGTACATGATTAAGCCGTAATGCGTCTTCAGGCGGGATAATGTGTTCGCTGATTTTGACGATTTTCAAATTGCAGCGGATAAACGGAACGGCGGCGGCGGAAATATGCAGATCGCTGGCGCCAAGGGCGCGCAGACTTTTTAGCAGGGTAATCATCAGCGGCGCGATTTCCTCGTCGGACATATTGGCCACATTTTCAAGGCTTGGCAGATTGTCCCAATCCGCGCTTTCCCCGCTTTCCATTTCCATTTCCATTTCTTCTTCAGGCGGCGCAAACATCTGGGGAATATTGCCGGCTGCCGCTTGTCCGGCGGACATTTCCATCAGCGTCTGGAGTTTTTCCAGCAGCTGCATGGCTTCCTCTTCCTCCAGCCCCTGCGCCATGGTGTTCAATATCTCCTGGGCGAACGTCGGAAGATCGCATTCTTCGCCTATCCTGGAGATGATTTCCTGACACTGTTCGACAGTCAAAATATTATTTTCGACCAACCCTGATATAAACCACTGAATGTCCAGATTCATTGACCGGTCCTTTCTGAATTTTACAACTGCAAAATATAGTTTAAATCAATCGGTAATGCAAAAGTAAAAAAATTAAAACTTAACTAAAATTATGTAAAGATTTATGCAATCAGTTTAATCGCCGCCAGCCATCTCTGGCGGCAGCCGTATTTTGGACACCTGTTCACCTCATTTTGGACACCTGTCCTGCGCAGCAGGTTTGGGAAGACTGTGATGTTTTTCCCGGTTCCATACTTTTCTCTCCCGCATTCGCGGGACCCGCAAGGCGGGGCAATCCATTCACTCCCGCGAAGCGGACTACCTCATTTTGGACACCTGTTCCCCTCATTTTGGACACATATAAAGAGGAATATTGCAAGTGACAAAACCCCGTCCGTGCGATTTTTCTTCTTTTTTTTCCATTTTTGATTTGTGTTATAAAGATAAATATCGCTCGTAACTGTAACCGAACATCACTTTATCTCAT
>CAIMFA010000683.1 GCA_903840185.1 uncultured Lentisphaeria bacterium
CTTTGGCAAGTCTCCTGGCGGTATGTATGGCTTCCTCATCGGAAACCTGTACAAATCCGTCGATATCATTCCTGTCAACAAATTTAAGGTCTGGCATGGAATAACCGCCGCCTTGTATCCGGTGGCTTGAGTTCGTTGGTTTCTTCCCGGCATAAACGGCGCAGTTTTCAGGTTCAACGAAATAACATTTTGTTTGGGGATTGTGCTCTTTCAGCGCTCTTGAAATTCCGGCTAAAGAACCTCCGGTACCCGCAAAATCGCAAAAAAGATCAATCTTCCCGCCGGACTGGACTATTATTTCCGGTCCGGTATGCAGATAGTGGGCGTCAAAGTTACTTTGCAGACTGAACTGGTCAGCCCTGAAAGCGCTTTTCTCTTTAATTATGAGTTGAGTCTCTTTTTCGACAAGAGCAAGGTCTTCTCCTGAAACCTGTCCCTGCTGTGAGCCGGAGGCTTGATCGACAAGGACGACTTCAGCGCCAAGCGCCTGCATCATTCGCGCTCTTTCAATTGAATTGCCTTTGCTCATCACCGCGATAAAATGATAACCTTTTATTCCGCACACGATTGCCAGACCGGTTCCGGTATTACCGCTTGTAAGTTCCACAACTGTCTGACCCGGTTTTAATGCCCCTGATTTTTCCGCGTCCTTTATCATTTGCAGGGCAATGCGGTCTTTTTTTGAAAACCCCGGATTGAGATATTCGAGTTTGGCAAGTATCCGCCCGTCGACATTTTTAGTCAGTCTGGAAAGTTCCACCAGCGGAGTATTCCCTATCACGTCAAGTATTGATGAACATAGTTCGAATCTGTTTTTCATTTTCTGCTCTTATATGTGTTCTGTTAAGTTAATATAATGCTGTTCAAATATAAATCTTTTACTTCTATAAATCAACTTATTGACCATTTTACATGGCGGCTTCCCAGTTTAAAACCACTTTGCCTGACTTCCCGGAACGCATGACGTCGAATCCATGTTCAAATTCAGTATAATGGAAGCGGTGGGTGATGATGGAACTGATGTCAAGTCCGGATTCAATCATGCTGGTCATCATGTACCACGTTTCGTACATTTCCCGGCCGTAAATGCCTTTCAACGTAAGGCCGTTGAAAACTACTTTGTTCCAGTCCACTTGCGTCTTGTCGGGAAGGATGCCCAGCAGCGCGATCCTGCCGCCGTGACACATGCTGTCAATCATGCTGTTCAATGCCTGCGCGTTGCCGGACATTTCCATGCCGACGTCAAAACCTTCTTTCATGTTCAGTGATTTCCGCACATCTTCAATTCTCTCTTTGCTGACATCCACGGCGCGGGTAACTCCGATTTTTTCCGCCAGCGCCAGCCGGTAAGGGTTGATGTCGGTGATGACCACATAGCGCGCTCCCGCGTGTTTGGCAATCGCCGCCGCCATGATTCCAATCGGGCCGGCGCCAGTGATCAGCACATCCTCTCCGAGAACGCTGAATGACAGCGCCGTATGAGTGGCATTGCCCAGGGGGTCGAAACAGGAGAGAATATCGTCGGAGATGGCTGGATTGCAGTGCCAGACATTAGTCACCGGAATGACCAGATATTCCGCGAATGCGCCGTCGCGGTTGACGCCGACTCCGCTGGTGTTGGGACAGAGATGGCGGCGTCCGGCCAGGCAGTTGCGGCAGCGCCCGCAGACGATATGTCCTTCGCCGCTGACCAGGTCGCCGATATTTACATCATGCACGTTGCTGCCGAAAGCTTCGACTGTGCCGACGAATTCATGCCCGATGACCATTGGCGTTTTTATTGTCCGCTGCGCCCATTCGTCCCAGTTGTAAATATGCACATCAGTGCCGCAGATTGAGGTTTTTTTGATCTTAATCAGGACGTCATTAATGCCGTATTCCGGTTTAGGAACATCAACCATTTTCAGCCCGATACCGCGCTCGTGTTTTATTATTGCTTTCATGGATTTCGTCTCCTTTACATAATTCCGAATATTGAATTTTAAGTTTTGTTCGATATATTAAACATTGTTTATTATTATAATTATATATGAGGTAAAAAGCAATAGGCTTGTTCAAAATAATTAACAAAATTTCATTATAGTGAATTATGACAAAAGATATTCCAGCTCCGCCGTCAATCGGCAAAAATGTAAAAAAAGAACGTCACCGCCAGCAGTTGTCACTGGATTCCCTCTCCATCGCCAGCGGCGTGTCGAAGGCCATGCTTTCGCAGATTGAATCCGATAAGGTGAATCCCACTATCGCCACGATGTGGAAAATCGCGCATGCCCTGAAAGTTGACTTTAATGTGCTGCTGAAAGGCGAGGGGGACAAAGTGCGCAAATTCAATATCAACCGCAAGGAGGATATCACGACGCTGGACACAATCGAGGAAGGCGTTTACATCAAAGTGCTTTCGCCGATTGCCATGTCCGAAGACCTTGAACTTTATACGCTGACATTCAAGCCCGGCGCGGTACTCAGTTCCATTCCGCACTATCCGGAAACAGAGGAATATTTAACCGTGCTTAACGGCAAAGTGAAAGTCACTGCAGGCAAAAACTCCACCGTGTTGAATGAAGGCGATGTACTGCTGTATCAATGCGACGTCGAACATACCATCGAAAATCTCTCCGACAAGGACTCCAGGATTTACATGGTAGTTCGTTTTGCCCGAAAGATCAAATAAAGTACTTGCCGCATTGTCTTAACAGCATCCAGCCGAGATCGGCCGGGTTGTCTGTTCCGAAAGTCAGCCGCGGCTCTAAAGGATGTTTTTTCATCCATGAGATTTCGCTTCCATCCGCTTTTTTTATTGCCAGATTGAACCGGAACGGTCTAGTGCTTGCCGGATTTTCCCGGAAGCAGATTAGCGGAACAGTGAAGTTAATTGTTTTTTCGTCCCTGCCAGTCGATATTTTTGCTTTCCAGCGTTTATCCATATCAGCTTCACCCTTGGGAATATGCCAAAGCTCTCCATTGGAGTTAATCTGATAGGTGCGGGTCGGCCAGAGTCTGCGCGGTTCAATATCAAGCTCAACGCTGGAAAAATCCGCTTCAATACGATTCATCTTTATGCAGAAATATAAATTTTCTGCATCACGCCAGGCTTTGAAGCAGAGGCCGTCTGAGATTTTATGATATTCGGATTTTTCTTTGTCTTTATAACAGATGCAGATTTTGCCTTCAGGTTTAGTGCCGGTGTAATCAGGAAAGAGTCTTTCACTTGACTCAATCATCATCTGAATTTCGGGAAAATCAGTCTTGACAAGATTCTTAAGAAGACCGGAGCGCCATTCCAGTTTTTCTGCAAAATATTTATAGCCTTCGGCTTCAGAATGGAATCCAAGGCGCGAATCACCATCGCAGAGCTTTTTAAGTTTCATGCTGTTCTTGATTTCTAGTTCTACAATATCACGCATCTTTCCAAGGGTTTTAATTTGGGCGGTTTGTTTCATGAAAGGGAGCTTTTCTCTCAGGTCATAAAATGTAAAAATATTAAGTGAGCTGTTTATCTGGATGCCAAGCGCCTTGTATAAACTTATATCTTGAAGTCTCTGACGATTATTTTGATAAGTATCTTCAATATGTTCCATAATTTTCACCCCGGCGGACCAGTACTTGTCCATCCGGCGCAGGAGCGTCAGAATTTCGCCAAGCGTATGCCCGAAGCAGATGCATTCGCCTATTCTGTCTCCGCTGACCAGCGGGAATGTGAATTTCCAGCTTGGCGATATCGGCTGGTCAACCGGTATGAGATGAAGCGGCCACACCACCGAGTGATGCACCGGACCGTACCATGTGAACGGCAGATTGACCGGGAATTCCGAATAGCTCTTCTGGAAGAATTTCCAGGCGCAGCTGACATGCGCGGCGTTCCTGCCCCAGTCAATTCCGGCAAGAGAGAGCAGAAAATCATCTTCATTGTCAGGAAACGGGAAGAAAGAGAGTTCCCCGGCGGCTTTATTCATCAGTCCAGGATAGTTGCCGAAGTACCAGCATTGCATTACCGTGCTGACCCCGAGGTCCCGCATGGCACGGTATTTTTTGTAAAGATTGCCGGGTACCGGTATGAAAGGAACCGTGGCTACCTCATGGGAGCAGCCAACCTGAATTTTCGCCGACATCCTGGTTCCGGATTTCACTGCGGCACGGGCGCAGTCTTTGAAAATTTCACTAGGGCCGGGCCATGCCAGCCAGTAGTCAAGCGCGGTTCTTTCGCGCCCGAGCTGCATTACCTTGCCGTTGGACTCGAAATTGACCTGCAGTGTTACATTCTCCGGAACATGGGCGGCAACGTTCCTCATCACTTGAAAATGATCTTCAATGCTTTTTCCGTTTTGTTCAAAGATATATGGTGTGTATAGCCACGAGAGCATTTCGGCCTGCGGATTGGCCCGGCGCATCCCCTTGGAGATTGATGACGTGACATCTGCAAAGACCTCCCATGGCTGACGTTTGGAACAGCGCGGACAGTTGCAGTCGAAAAAGTTGCCGGTGGCGGAATAGCAGTGAGTGGGCCTCTCGCCGAGGTTGATATCGATCAGTCCCCCGAGTTCTGGAACATTGGAGAATATGTGGAATGCCGAATCCTCAAGATATTGCTTTGCCTTGCCGGTGGAAGGACAGAAAAACACGGCCCAGCCGTCTGCGTCATGGCCTTTAAACTCCGGATTGCCATTCAAATATGACATTGAATTAAGATATTCGGGGTTTTGTCCGAACCCCTGTGGCTCAATACAGAAGACATATATTTTTATTCCATAACGGGCGCATTTCTGCGCGGTTCGTCTTAGTTTTGCCAGTCTTTTTATGCTGTCTATGCCATGCCTTGGAAACAACTCAGAGGGACAGAGGTCGCGGAATCCAACCGTGAGCCACAAGCCGTTGACACCTTCGCTTGCCAGCCGGTTTAAATACTCCTCCGGATAGTAATCAACATCATCCGCCAGTTCGTCGCGGTTAACTGGCGGGCGCTTTACCGGTCCAAAAAAACAGCGTGATATCCTGGTCTTTATCATCGGTTCACGCTCCGTTATCCCTGCAGACAAAAACGGTCCGTCACTGCGTTTGATTTCGTCCTGTAGAAAATACAGTGCCCGGCGGACACCTTCAGTGTCGTCAGCATAGATTGTGCATGAATCGGTTCGCGTATCTATGCGATAACTCTCTAATGGTTTTCCCAAGTCCCGCTTTTCGACGATAATTTTAAACGGCCCGTTATCTGGTATTCCGGCAACTTGCAGAAACTCATGAAAATCGGCTATCGCAGTATCAAGAACTTTTCCTTCATCCGGAAAACGGAAATCCAGGGACACGCCTTGCTCAATGGCCGCTTCTTTTTTTTTATTTTTGCTCCGCCCCCATATTAATTTTTCATGTCGAGAGGCTTTAAGCTCATCCACAAACAGCCAGTTCCCGGGCTGTTCAGGTTCTTTCGTGATAATCATGTTTTTTCGTATCCTTTTACATTTTCTAGCTCTTGATAACATTTAATTGCAAAAATCTCTAATTTAATTGAACCTGTCTAGCGAATTGGAGTCTGACACTCGACTAGGGTTTACTCATTGTCCGGAAAAAGCTTATTTATTCATCCGCCTGTTTTACCAGTCTCACGTTATTGATAAGAGCATAGCCTGTTTTATCAGGTTCCCCGAATGTTTCAATGATGACTAC
>CAIMFA010000684.1 GCA_903840185.1 uncultured Lentisphaeria bacterium
ACTCAATTTTCTGACACTGGTCTTCGTCAAGCATTTTACGAGAACTCATTATAAACCTCCAATATTAAGAACATGGAGATTAATATATATTGTCATCTAATGATTGCAAATCAGTATTAAATGCATTTATAAACACATAGCTTTTACAGTAAAGAAATCAATATCTGTGCCATTCCTATGGAACTCAGACTTTGGGTGGTTATCCGGCAACATGGACAGCTACGCCGGAACTGCAAAATCGCAGGCTCAATCCGTTTGCGGTTATTCATCAGGAAGCAGGAGAATAAACAAAATTATCAACAGCAGCAGCCGCGCAGATCAATCTTCCAGCAGTCAATGACAATATCGTCTTTGATGATCCACATACTGTCGAACAAGTTGATTGTCGGGTCGCAATGCGATGCACTCAATTCGATTCTGCCGCCAAGACGGGGTTTCATGCTTGGCACCGGAAAATACACCCGGCCGTGTTCGTCGCCGAACCATTCATATCTCCAGCCGCTGCCGGGCTGGTTCAGCACTACCGGCGGTGCGTGCGGGGTATAATACAGAGCCTTGAGTCCGGCATCCACTGTGACAAAGTCCGGCTGATTGACACTGATTACCGAAGCCTGCAGGGAAAGCGCCGGCTTGAACAGATCAAACCGTTCAGGATTTGCGCTGCCGCCGGTCTGCAAATATTCCGCGTCCATAACACAATACGAGCCAACCTGAAAATCAGTCATTTCAGGGATTTCACTGTCTATATTAAACGTCCCGGTGCCGGTGCCGGTAAAAATTTCACAATTAAGCCCGGACGATCTGAACTGGCGGAAGACCTCCGCCGCCCGCTGCATCATCAGCAGCGAACTCTGCTGACGCTGCTTAAAATTTCCGATATGCTGGAGATTGCCGGCATAGCACTGAATTCCAGCCAGTTCCAGATTCGGAAGAGAGGCCGCATATTTTCCCAGCTCCAGAGCTTCTTCAAAAGCAACGCCGGTCCGCCCCATTGCGGGATTGACGTCCACCAGGACTTTAAGCTTCAAACAGCTTTCGCCGGCCGCCAGATTAAGAGCATCAGTATTATCCCGGTTATCAATCACGGTCATGATCCGGGCGGATTTAGCGCATTCCATCAGCGCCGCGATCTTCTGAATGGTCACCACCGGCGAAGTTATCAGAATATCTGTAAGCCCGGCGGCAATAAGACCGGCCGCTTCCGAAACTTTTGCAGCACACAGCCCGGCACAGCCTCCAGCCGCCAGCTGCTGTTTTGCTATTTCCGAACACTTATGAGTCTTAACATGCGGACGCAGCTTTTTCCCGGCCGCCGTGACAAAATCACGCATCAACGCCAGATTATCGGCAATAATGTCGATATCCAGCGTAAGGCACGGCGTATCAAGTTCATGCTTCGATCTGCCTGAGTATTTTTCCAAATCCATTTTTAACCCTCCCGAATTTATCCTGTCCATCCCTGTTAAAATACATCTTAAAAAATTAAAAACCTCCTGCAAAATTTAATTTTGCAAGAGGTTTCATTTTCAACAATCTGCAAAAAGTCCGGTATTATTTAATACTGAACGGCTTCTCAAGACTGTTATTAGTTTTGCTCACTTCCGTGACTATACCCGTACTGTCGGCAACCACTTTTACTTTGCAGGTTCCGGCGGTTACGGTGACGTTGGCTAATTGCAGGGAAACAACCGCGCCTTTCGCCAGATCATTGTAATGTACTTCTCCAACCTTGACGTTATTAACATAAACCGCCGCAACCTGCGCGCCGGCGCCGGCCGCAGTCGGCCCGAATCCGGTATTGGCAATACTGAAGCTAACCGTTGTCGTTCCAGGTTTAGTTGGCGACAGCGTGATTGTCTTCACAATCAGGTCCGGACGGTTGTCAATGAAGAACGTGGTGGAAGCGGTGTTGTTGGTCTCACGCATTTCAGCAACAACATTGGTTGAATCGGCCACTGCCATCACAGTATTCTTATAGCCGACAGTCACATACTGCGCATCCAGAGGAACGCTGAGTACCGCTGTCGTGGCTCCAGCCGCAATGTCGCCGTGGGTGACCGAACCGATCAATATATTATTCCAGTAAACACCCGCGGTAATAGTTCCGGCGCTGGTTTTTACCGTGCCGATATTCTTAATCTGGAACTGCACGTTCAGCGATTTTCCGGCCACCGGAACAGCAGGGTTCAGCGATATCGAACTTACCACCAGATCCACTTTGGAATTTGACTGCGGCATTTTCACCGGACCGGTGACGTCAGCAGGCGGAACATATACGCCCTTGCCGATATCCACGCCATTGCCGAAAGTAAAAGTTATATCATCTTTGAATTCGTTCGGACGCGTATTGGTCAGGCTGGCACCTTTGATATTCTTAATGCCGTTAACGCCGCAAATCAGTTTTACCGTGTATAGAATCCCGGTGTAATTGCCGGAGATAACCAGCTTGCCGGTTCCGGTAACTTTACCAGCTTCATCCGGGCCGGCAGGTTTAACGAATGAATATCCGGTCGGCGTAAAGACCGCCCCGGTCTCATCAGTGATCTGCACAGTGTCTTTGTTGACAGTAGACATAATCAAATCATTCATCTGCCACGGCAGGCCGGGACTCAATATCGGAATTTCAATCGTGCTCTTAGTAATAATCTGCGGATTGGCCGGAATCATAGGCTCATTGACTCTGGGCGCAAACGGCGCGCACTTCGGCTCGAAGACCGTCATGTGCCCGATATGCCCGCCGCCGCCGGTTGTCGGGTAACACTTATGTTCGGCCAGCCGCGCTTCACCCATGTAGAAGCCATCCAGCAGCAGAAACATCATCGGCTCCATCTGCGAAGCGCCGCGGATACCTGGACCACTACTACTCCAGGAGCCCCCGGTTGAAGCGTAAGGCCCCGGATAACCATAACTATATCCGGTGCTACAATCATAACTCATGTCATCATGGACCATGCCGCCGCCGTGAGCACAAAGACCGAATGCCTGGAAGTCGGCCGCGATATTCTGCCCCACAAAATAACCATCAGCACCATAGAGGTTGCCTTTGCCGTCCAGCGCGATGCCTTTCAATTGATTGAATATGTAGTCCGTTGAAAAAGATGACCAGCTTGCTCCTGTGCCATCGGTTGAACGGATAACTGTTCCGGGATTTGACAACGCCATATACATGGTTTTACCATTAGAGGAGGGGTCGGCTACCAGATCCCTGACATAAAAAGATGACGTAGAATTCCCCCAAACCGCTCCAGCGCCATCAACTGCGTTCATCGCGCTGATATTTACAGTACTGAACGGACTGGGAGGAATCGCACTCTCCGTAACGCGCACAATATAGTTCTTTTTCTGATAGGTGGAAGGTGTGCCGACGATTAGATCAGTACTATACTGAATATTGCAGCCGACAGTGGCAATGACTGTCTTCGCAGACGGAACGCTAATAACTGAGTGAATAAGATCAAGAGTAACCTTCGTGGAGGTCGCTGGCGGGGTTACTTTTTCGGGAATTACAGTACTCATATCAATTTTTTCCACCACGCTTTTAGCAGACAGATCATACCGGTAAAGCACATTGCCCTTGGAAACCCAGAGCGTATTGGCGGAAGTCTTACCCATTTGCGGAGAAACACCCTTGTTCGCGGATGCGTCAATCACATAACGGGTAACGGTTTTGGCGCTTTTGCTGTATTCAAAGATACTGGTGTCAGCGCCTGTGATCTGTGAAGATACTTTCTTTGTATTGGCATCAGTCCCATAGTAAAATGAAAAATAGACCTTATCGCTGTTAAACGGGTCCAGATAGATGCCGGACGCGGCGGCATAATCGCACTGCAACTCCGGAATGTCGTTCCAAGTTTTAGCCGTTAAGTCATAATACTGGATGCCTTTATAATGCGCCACCCACATATATTTTGAGTTATTGTCATATACCAGTTTTACCACCCGGTTGTTTTTCAACGGACTGCCGGGATCGTTGGCATTGATATATTTTAAAATATTGCCGCTGGTATCATAGATCGCAATGCCGGTGCCGTCATTCAGCATGGTTGCCCGATGAACAGCATCTGCAGAGTGGTTGTCAAAACTAGTACCGACATCAAACACATTTCTCCCTGTACCGCCCCATATCTGATTATTGACCTGGTCGTATTCCACACAGGTCATATGCCGGAATTTCATGTCGGAAGCATCAAGTTTTGCATAACTGGTTTTAGCTTTAGTACTGATATTCATCTTCAGAAGTCCGCCAGTGCTGCCATGCGAGTCGGAAGCCGCCGGATTCGAACGGTAGATCATCATAATCGCACCGGGCAGGAAAGTAGCGCCGCGGGAGATAAACGGGTATTCCTGGAGGAAGTCGCCGCCGCCATAATAAGCATTGCCTTGCGGCCACTGAAAAAATGAATCCCAGGCTACATCGTTCAAAAAACAGAACATCGCATCTTTTGCAACTTTATCAAAAGATGTCGTAATCGTGCTGTCGGTGTTATCAACCAGGGTGGTTTTGGTTCCGTCCCACACATCCGGCGGAACAGGGTTCGGCGAAGTAATTGCAATATTTCCGCGTTTATTAATCTCATCTATCGTCATCTGATCGAAATACGGAGTAATAGTCAGCAACTTCATTTTGCCGTCGGCCGGTTTCTTGTATGATTCGTAGGCGAGAGCTCCGGTATTGTCAATCATGCTTTTGACTGTTGTAGTACCAGGACCGTCCAGACGCCCGACAATGTAGTAACCAAACTGAGTTTTGGAGAATTTCTTGGTAAGTTTATCGGTATCATAATAGTAATATTTATTGTTGGTAAATATATTGGGAATACCCGAATCAGTCGCCGATTCCGACAACTGGTACATCAGGAAAATGTCAAACAAATGATATAAATCTATCGTGTCGCCACTATAGTTAGGTCCTTTTTTGCCGGTATATGCATATTTCGGGATGCCGTGGGTCAATACGATATAATTTATTTTGTCGGTCAGTCCATTATTTTTCAGATGATTTTTGATGGTGGACAGCGCCGCCCATTTTTCAGTATTGTTCATTCTGCCGCCAGTACCAAGTACAGGCGTTACGCTGATAGTACAGACGTTCGCGTCTGGAATATTGCGCGCAGCTTTGAAGTATGCGCCAATATCCTGCGATTCCGGAGACTGGGCATTGACCACCAATAATACGTCATTGTAAGACGGCATCGCCAACGCCGAAGTTGCGGCGAGGCACGCAGCCGTCAACAATACTGTCATTCTGCATACTGTCTTTTTCATACTGACGCTACTCCTTGACCATGGTTAAATATCAACGACTTATAACAAAACTAAGCCAGTTCAGTTTACTCCATTAAACAACAAAATGATATGTCTACTTATAACTATATCTGAGGAAAACAGTTTTGTCAACTTTTTACAAAATCTTTTTTTAACATGCGGCAGGCTGAAACGCCTGCCGCACAGGAATTTAAAAATCAGCTCGCCAGCAGTTTGTCCAGCAGAATTTCCACTTCGGATTTGAATGCCGGATGCTTTTCATGCATACTGTTGTCGGCAAGTTCCGTAAAGAAATCGTCAAGCTGCCGGTCAAGTTCTTCCCCGACCGGGTCGGGTTCTCTTTCCTCTTCCGGCGTCCACTGCGTATTGACTCCGTTTTCACCGTTCGGAGTACCGTAAACAGATTCCCCGGTGGTGATGGTCATAAAGTCATTGGCGTAATCGCCGCCGATATCGGTTCCGGTACCCGGAACAAATACGTCCAGCGGATTGCCCAGCACGCTTTCGGACAGATACATCTGCATCATATCGAAGGAGTATTCGCCTTGAGACGGCGGAACATCAACCTCGATCGAAGGATAGCTGAATCCGGAACTGTTGGCATTCGCGTCATTTAAGCCTTTGAATGAGCTTGGGTAATCATAATTGGTGCCGGGCGCGGCAACCGCGAAGGTTCCCGTGGTAGTTAACGGCATTGCGCTGGTCATGCGCATGTCTCCGGAACTGGAAACCGGACTGCTGTCAAGAGTAACCCAGTGCCATCCCTGATAGTTGGATACCGTGGCAACCGGTCCTACTCCCGGGCCTTCGGCCACGTTCCAGCCAAATACCGCATTGTAATCTCCGACGCCGTTAATGACCCATGAACGATGTACCGCGGAGTTGATACCGATGATCGTTTCACCGTTCACATTGCCCTGGCCGGTAACATTGTTGTATGTGCTTACTGCGAAAACCGTATCGGCGGCAACACCGTCAATACTTACCCTGCTGGCATAAGCAGCACTGCCAATCCAGAAATCAGTCGGAGCTCCGTTGAATACCATAAGTTTCAGAGTGCCCCTGGAGCCGGCGACGAAATAATTGGATTCGCCGTAGACGCCGGTCACATGACTCAGTACCTGCAGCACATTATTACCGATGTTGAACAAGCCGGCATTGAATGCAAAGTTATTCAGCACCGTGGCGTTACCGGTTACAAGACTTGCTCCCGCAGCGTTATCAAGGGTGATGTCATTAAAGACATAGGTTCCGTTAAGTGTTATATCCGCATGCCTTGCAATCACATTGTCGAGCAGTACGAGGCTGCCGGCACCGGAAAGCACGCCGCTGACGTTAAGATCGCCATGCAGAGCGATATTAGTAAAATCGAGACTTGCATTAGTGCCGACCGTCAATGAACCGCCGACCAGACTGGTGGAAGTATAGCTGCCGGCTGTAAGATTCAGGGCGCTGCCTTCATCCATAAGCACATACCCGGAAAGATCAACGGCTGTCTTTGAAGAAAGCGTCAGGTTTCCGGCGCCGTTGATGTTGCCGTTGAATATTAATGCACTGCCGCTTATTGAGGCATTGCCTGAGACGATAACCGCGTTATTCATGGTCACGATGCCTTTTGCATCAATGCCGCCGGACAACTTGATATTTCCGGCAGCGCCGGAAGTAGCCGTGACATCGCCGTTAGCAGTGACCTGCCCGGCTATGATAATATCGCCGCCGGTGGAAGTTGCCGTCAAACTGCCGATATTCTTTACCACATTGAGCGAAATCGTACTTCCGGCCTGAATTGTGAGGTCGTAATGATTTGCAGTGGTACCATCAATATATCCGTTGAAAAGGATTGAATTATTAGCAATGATCGGACTGTTGCCGGCCAGCACCACATTACCCAGAGATATATTCTGAGCCTGGATCGCGCCGCTCAGGACGATCGGCTGAGTGTTGTTAATAATAAGCCAGTCGGTATTATCGAATCTGGCGCTGGTGGTGGTAATAGTATTGCCGGTAAGCGTCAGTGTGCCAAGCAGCTGGGTCGGCGGGGTGACGACGTCTGACGTAATATTGCCGGTGGTCTTGAATTCGATTATGCCGCCAGTCACGGAAACAATCAGGCTTTGCGCTTTGATGCCGCCGATGCCGGTGTCATTAAGGGTTATGCCGTTTGAACCTGCATTAACCGTCAGATGGCTGTTTGCATTAACCGTGACAGTATGATTGATGCTGTCGAAAGTCAAGCTGCCGCTGTTGATGCCGCTTGTTCCGATACTTGCCAGGTTTCCGGAGATCGCGACCGCATTGGAAGCGTCAGCGTTACCCAGGAAAGCATTGGTCAGCGTAGTCAGCGGAGCGGTTATGCCAATATTGCCGGCGGAGGCAGTTCCGTTCTGGAAGTCAAACATTGTTGCGGCATTCACCGTCAATCCGACCGCGTTGATGTTGCCGTTAACCGCAACCTTATCCGCGGTGGAAGTAAGGCTTACTGTTCCGCCGGAGGATGTTGCAGAGGCGAGATTAACCTCGCCGCTGGCGGAAACGGTCACTCCGGCCTGGCCGTCGAGAGCGCCGCTTACGACAACGTTATTCGCGGTGGAAGTAAGGCTTACTATCCCGTTGGAGGATGTTGCAGAGGCGAGATCAACCAATCCGGTCTCTGTAACGGTTACTCCGGTATGGCCGTTAAGCGCGCCGCTGTTGATAGTGCTGCCGTTAATTATCACACTGCCGGTTGTTGCGGTAATTGCACCGTTCAGATTAACTGTACTGGAACCGCCGGCAGTGCCGAGGATGACGTTTGCAGCGGTAATATTGCCGTTGATGCCGGTATCGCCGACATTGCCAAGAGCTGTTATATTGTAGGTTCCGCCGTTGAAAGTAGTTGTGGCGCCGTTGTCGAAGTTCAGGCTGCTGTTGACGGTTATATTGCCGGATGCAAGCTTGAAATTGCCGCCGGTGAGCGTCAGGTTGCCGTAAACACCGGTGCGGACAGTTTGATTGTCAATTCCAGTATAGGAATAGACGACCGTCGAATTAGTGAGACCGCTTATCGACAGAACCATGCTGGAAATATTCGGGTCGGCGGTTGCCAGTACCAGCGTGGAGGCATCCTTGACGGTCAAGCTGCCGCTGTAACCGCCGTCAATAGTCAGGAAACCGGTGCCGACCAGGGTTGCCGCCGCGGTGACGGTGAATCCTGCATCAACTGTAACATCGCCGCCGTTTCTGATTTCAACTGCCGCCTTTGGCCCGACAGTCCAGTTGGTGGAAATGGTTACAGGCGTGGTATGGGTGCCGTCGAAAACAAACAGGCTGTCAGGTGCAGTAAAGCTGATAGGATTCGGACTGGCGCCGCCGGAACCGTCGTTCCAGTTGGTAAGGATATTGACGTCGCCATTTTGCGGACCGACATAGTAATATACCACTTCGTGCTTTTCATACGCGCCGATAGTCGGGCCAAACGGCTTAACCAGAATGCTGCGGGCTATGCCGCGCTGGTCGGTGGTGATACCGGCAACAATCAGCCCGTTCCCGATTGCAATGCTGCCGCTGTTGATATACAGCGTCTGGGTCGGTCCGCCGTTATCGTCAAGGACGGTAGCCAGTTTCAAGTCGCCCCATGTATAATCGATCCCCTCCAGCAGTACGCCCTGGCCGGTAAAGCTTGCCGTTCTGTTGGTAATTCCAATGATGCTGTAAGTCACATTGCCGACATTGCCGAAAATTCCCAGATACAGGTCATTGTGGTTTGTATCAGCGATGGATTTGGAATAATTCTGGGCGACAATAGTATCTATCATATTAATCGTGCCGCGGTTGACGTAAATACCGCCGCCGTCCAGTTCCGTCGCGCCTGCGGCAGTTCCGGAAATATTATTGGCTACAGTTACATAAGTAAGGTTTATCGAACCGCCGGGATTGGTGAAGTAGATACCGCCGCCGTATGCGCCGGAAGTATTGCCGCTGTAGGTGCTGTTTATGCTGGAGAAGCTGGCATTGATATAAGCGCCGCCGCCGTATCTGGAGGCAGAATTGCCGCCGACCGTGGATTCATTGATATTTACCGGCAGCGAACCGACCGCGTAAATACCGCCGCCGTTGGCGGAAGCATTAACTGTTTTGCCGCCGTCAATGGAGCCGGCAACGTTATTCAGCAGACTGGATTGTGTCAGCGTGACCCTGCTGTTATTAGCATAGATACCGCCGCCGTGCGAGAAAGCCGCGTTATTCTGGACCGTAGCCATGGTGATTGCCAGACTGCCGGAATTCATAAAAATACCGCCGCCGAGATTCGCCGCCGTGCAGTTCTCTATGATGGTGCTGCCGAGTAAATCATTGGTTAAAGTAACTGTTCCGCTGACAACCGCGTAAATACCGCCGCCGGAGCCGGCAGTTGTTGCAGTCTGCGCATGGCCGCCGTTGATGACGACATTGGTAAGCAGCATATCCACACCGGTGTAGAATATCGCGCCCCCGTTGCCTTCCAGCGCGACCGTGTTGGAGATCGTTGAATCTGTCAACGCGAACTCCTGTGTCGCATTATTGATGTAAATGGCACCGCCGGAACCGGATGCCGAGGTGCCGCTGATGGTTACATTCGCAGAATTGATAACGCTGCCTGAATCAATGAAAATGGCACCGCCGTCGCCGCCGGTTGCGCGGACCGCAAACGGGCTGGTAAGTCCGCCGTTGATGCTGACATTATTCATCGTCAGATTGCCGCCGGTGATATATATCGCGCCGCCGGAACCGGAAGCCACCGCGCTCTCAATGGAAACATTGGTAAGCGTAAGATGGCCTTTTGAATAGATCGCGCCGCCGTTGCCGTTGTACAGGGTATTGTCCGCCGTACTGTTGATAATGCGGAAATTGTCCAGTGAAACATTGGTGGAAGTAACCGAAGGTACTTCAAACGTGGAGTTGTCAATAATAAACGCACGGCTGAGATTGCCCGGATCAACAGTCAGCATGGTTGCGCCGACCGCGTTTACCGTAATATCATTGAATATCTGCAGCGCTCCTGCGCCTGCTGCCAGCGTAAATGTTTCGGAGCCGGGAATGATATTAATTGTGACGGTAGCGCCCTGGTCCGCCAGATACAGCGCATTGCGCAAGTTCATTTCCCAGCCCTGACGGCCGTGAACAGTTCCTAAAGTGTTTACATAGGCGTAATCGAAAGTAATGTCGCCATTGACCAGCGCCACATCAGGAACCGAACTGTCGGTGGTGACTGAAGTCAGCAGTTCATACGCGCCGATGGAATGTTCTCCGTTTCTGATCAGATTGCGCTGGTCATACGCAATTACAGAGGTCGCGTCGCCGGCATTGATCGCCACGCTGTTCGCGCCCAGACGGTAATTCTGGGTCATGCCGCCGTTATACTTCAACTGATTCGACAGGAAAAGGTTGGTGACAACGCCGGTTTCATTCGCGCCCATGATATTACCCGGACCGGTCAGGAAATTATACCCTGATGTATCGTATGAACCGATAATATTGTTATTGTTCGCCTTAATATTGTTATAAGCGACAATATCCCGACCAATCTGGTCCGGCGTTGAAACAACATAGTTGTTGGCGAAAATATTGTTTTCCAGATAGGCGCTGCCGCCGTTGAGATATACTGCCTCGCCTTCGGCATTATTACTATATTTGTACACATGGTTATAAGCCACGGTATCGCCGTTCAAGGTCAATATTCCTCCGTGCTGATAAATGGCATCACCGTGTGCATAAACATAAGGTCCTGTGGCGCCGACATTTCCCGTTGTTATCTGATTGCCGGTGATTGTAGATGAGTAAATATTCATTGTGCCGGTATCTAAATAAATTCCGCCGCCATTCGCATTCCAATAAAACTGGGTTATGGTCATGCCGTAACCGAAAGCGTTATTGTTTGCGATGGTTGAGCGGACGATCTGCACCAGTCCACTGGATTGGAATATACCGCCGCCCAGGGCTACGTTTGAAATATCCGCCTGAGTATTCTGACCATCCGCCAGATTGCCAGTGATCGTGGAATCGATGATATACAGATTACCGCTCCTGCTGTCATTGCCGGTATCCAGCGTATAAATGCCGCCGCCGTCAGCAGTATAGAAATTATGAGCATGAAAAACGTAATCAACATGAGAATTAGACGCAGTGGAATTTTCGACCACTGAATTGTTGAGGGTCAGGAACCCTTCATTATATATACCGCCGCCCCGGCCGTCGGAACTGTCTTTTCTAAATCCGGTACCGTCATCACGACCATTCGTCATGGTTAGATTGTTCAAGCCAACTTTGGGCGAATAATACCAGTTGCCGACTTCACGGGACCGGTCTCTATTTGACTCAAAATCAAAAACTCTTGATTGGTTATTGGCGTTAATCGTAATCCGCTGGGTGCTGTTATTCTGGGCCAGGAACGTATTATCGGCTTCAAAGAAGCTGTAAGTATTAACCCCGTCGGTGTAATTGTCAATCATGCCGATCAGAACGTCATTTCTGGCGGTCAGATACTCGGCGTTTGCATTCAGGGTGATAACGTTCCGGCCGGGAACGCTGTTATTGGTCATGCTGTTGGCAAACTTCACATAACGATTGCCGTCCTGCGAGAAGAAATTACTGGTGTTGTTCGTACTTCCAAGTTCATAGGAATCTATCCAGAAAATCGCTTCGCGCAGCGTCACGCCCGCGGTCGCATTGTCCGTGAGCGCCACGTCAATGTCATGCCATACGGTGCCGGCGGTATGAAGGACGTGGTCAGGGTTGGAGTTGTTATCGGTGTTATTGGTAGTGGTCATGTAGAAATTCGGCTCAAACGCGCCGATGCTGGTGAAAACCGTGCCGGTATAATCCGTAGTGACGGCGCTGCCGTTTTCACTGACTGTGACCTGCTGCCATTTGGAACTGGTGGTATCATATTTGAGATAAACATAAGTTACCGCCTTGGTCGCCGGATCAACATTGACGGTTATTCCGCTGCGCATATTGCCGCGCTGGTCGTAATTGATCGTCGTGTCGCTGTTGACCCCTGCGCGCACTTCGGCTCCGCCCAGCTTATAATGATAGGCAAGGCTGTCGCGGCTTTCCAGCGCCAATGCGCGGGTCAGATAGTTAGCATGATAAATCATCTCGGTACTTAAATACAGATTGTTCTGGATAAAAGTATTCGTTGTCGCATCATAGCTGGTAATATTGCTGTTGCCATCAAGGACATTGGCCGAACCGCCCGCGCCGCCGCCAGTGTTATAAGCGGTAATGCTTATTTCTCCGGTCAGACTTGAAAGCCTGGTCGCGGAAAACGCGTCATACCGGTAGAAGACGTTATTTGAACTGCCTGCTACGGTTACTCCGTTAAACAAAATCGGCGTGGAAGTTGCTTCATTTTCATAAATAATGCTGTCGAAAATAGCGAAGGTGCCGCCTTTCAGATAAATGCCGGAAACCGGAGTCGCATCGCTGCTGTTGCCGCTGTCATAAGCAAAAGTCGTATACTTGAGAGTAGTACCTGCGGTTACGGTTACGGAATTCAGCCATAATGCGGTGTTGGTATTGTAGGCAAAAGTCGTATTTATCAGCAGCACGTTACTCGCCAGTGTGACATATACGCCGCCGCCATGTCCGGCGGTGGAACCGGATCCGGAAATATTGCGGTCGAAACCGCTGGACATGATCGTAAGGTTTTTCGCGACAGTGTCTTCAATGTATAAGGCACCGCCGTTTAAGGTGGCGATGTTATCATACGCATCAACATCAGCCAATGCAACATTGCCGCTGTTTTTAACGTAAATACCGCCGCCGTTGGAAGTGGAGGTAACATTCATTCTGGTAGAGCCGGAATAAATTCCACCGGCAAAATTATTGGCCAGTTCCAGATAGTTAATATTGATATCCAGAACATTTTCAAAATACATGCCGCCGCCATGCCCGGTATAAGCATTATTGTCAGCAAAAGTGATATTGTTGCTTAAAGTCGCATTGCCGGAGTTGATCATAAACAGTGCGCCGCCGCTCTGGTATGCATTGTTATAGGCGAAAGTGACGTTCTGGTACATATTCAGATCTGTGGAGTTGGTCATATAAATCGCGCCGCCATACCCGTTGTCATTGCCGGTCAGGTTCCCCGCGTAATTATAGCCGAAATATACATTCTTGGAACCGGCAGCGCTGGTCCCGATGTTGATATTATTGCTGTTGGTGAAATAGATCGCGCCGCCATCGCCGTTGAAAACAGTATTGTCCTCAAAATAAACGCCGTCCGTTATCGTTTGAGCATAAATATTCAAGTTATTGGCCGTCGTCATATAAATCGCGCCGCCGCTGCCGCTTAATGAATAGTTATTGAATATATCCATAAAGACAGCAGTCGTCAGGTCGCTGGTGGCATAGATGGTCATCGAGGCGGATGTCCCGCCGTTAAAATAAATTCCGCCGCCGTCGCCGAAAGCAAACGAGTCACTCAGCGATGAATCTTTAATCGTCAGGTCGCTGCCAGTCTGGAAGATCATCCCGCCGTTATTCATCGCAGAGTTATATATAAAGTTAGAATAAGCTATGGTTATCCCGTTGCCGCCGGCCACATAAATTGAGCCACCGTCGGAAGCCGCGCTGTTGCCCTGGAAATTCACCCCGGAAATAGATTCAACCCCGCCGACGTCGGAAACGCCGGTCAGATAAATCGCGCCGCCGGAACTGGCGGTATTATAGAAAAAGTCGTACATGCCGGCAAGTGTGGTTGATATTTTCGCGCCTTTTACAGAAAAGACATTGGACGCGTAAATCGCGCCGCCGTACAATCCGGCGGAGTTGCCTTGAAAGATGGATGGAATAAAGGCGACAGCGTTGCTGGTGGATAGATTCAGCGCTTTCGAACTGTAGATTCCGCCGCCGGTAACCTGGGCGAGGGAATCGGTAACGCTAAGGTTAGACGTAGTCAGAGTTCCGGCGTTATAGATGGCGCCGCCGTTGCCGGCCGCCTGCTGTACTCCGGAGGTGCTGGCGATCAAACTCATGCCGCCGGTCAGATAGAAGTTATTAATGGTTACGACTGTACTTGGGCTGCCGATGTAAAAGATCCGGCCGTAGCTTTCAGCATCAATTACCGTGTTGGTACCGCGGACATAAGTGCTGCCTGCGTCATTACTGGAATTCAGAGTAACATTTTTTGAGATTTGAATATCGTGTTCTATGATCCGGACGTCTTTCACCGTAAGCGTGTCACCGACCCCGGCATTATTAAGCGCAATCTGGATGGAACTGTATTTTTTGCCGGTCGTGGTATCGGTAGTATAAGTGCCGCCGAATTCAAACGCGCCAATATCGCGATAGTTGTAGTAATCATAATTGCGCTGGTCAGTTCCAGACGTGGCCCACGAATCCAGTGCCGCGCTGAACTGATCAAGCGCGACCGTGCGGGAAAATCCGCCGTTATCGGAAACATAGCCAGTATAGAAAATATTATTCTGAGCGCCGACAAGGTCATGATATTGCGGGTTGGTGGTTACTGTATCGTCTACCTTGAAGAAACTGGTGCCGGGAGCTACGGATGACCATGTGCCGTTCTGGTATTCAACCAGATTGTTGCTTTGATCGGACAGGGTTCCGGTGACAGTCCCGGTTACAACATAGTAGTCATAACCGTAATAACCGGAAAATGTCGGAGCTTCTGTGCTGCGGTTTTTAGCATAAAGCGACAACGCGGAAGTCAGACCACCGGAGTTAAAAACCCCGCCGCCTTCGATATTGGCATCGTTGAATGCCACGGTCACGCCGTTTAAATTCGCCGTTCCGCTGCTGGTCGCGTCTTTCAAAAGCGCAATCCCGCCGCCAACGCCAAATGCACGGTTATAGGCAACGGTGGAATTGGTAATGGCGATCGGTTTAAATGCCGCCACCGCGCCGCCGCTGCTGCCGGCAATATTGCCGGTAAACAAACTGTCGGTAATGGTAAAGCCAAGCTGATTGGCCCAACTGGAGATATACAGTGCGCCGCCGAAATTGATAGCGACGTTATCCACAAACGATACTTCATTGGCGACAAAACTGCCGATATTTGTGGTGTTGTTAATCCCGGTTACCACCGGGCCGTTGTTAGCGACTGCGTCAGCAACAGTAACTCTGCTCAGATGGAAAGCGCCCATAATCGCGGCGGGGCTTGTAGCGCCGTTATTATTTCCATACAGCGTAAAGAGATTCCCCGCTCCTCCGGCGGAAATGACGGTTCCGCCTTCAACGGCTCCGTTCAAATAAATATCCCGCGCAGCACGCGGGATATTGGGATCAATCGTAGTGTACCAGAGATTAGCGCTGATATTGGATTCCAGAATCCTGGTGTTGAACAGATTTATCGTAAGATTGCCGAAGCCGTTGGTTGAGGCTGTTCTGGTCAATCCATCATTCAAGGAGGAAATTCTGGCAGTCTGGGTTTTGCCGACACTGTCAACATAAGTCAGGATGCCGATAGTTCCATTGTATTCGTATGCTCCGATATCGCGGGTGTTGGTGTAACCATAACCGCGCTGGTCATAGCCCGGAACTCCGAAATTTGTGCCTGCATCAACAACTCTGCTGTCGTCCACAATCGCCAGGGTTTTTGTCCAGCCGCCGTTATCGGTAAGATTGGCGGACTGGAAAATACCGGCCTGATCGACTTCGGAAATAAGGCTGTTGTACACATTCTGATTGGCGGTGCCGGCAGAGTAATTATGCCCTATGCCGTTATTGATAATCAAATCATTAATCAGGAACAGATTACCAGCTTCAACTTCGAACGCGGTTCCAGTCGCGGCAGTATTGTAAGCGACAGTGATGTTTGTGTATTTCCAGTAACCGTTGCCCGCCATGTAAATCGCGCTGCCGGAATCAGCAGTGTTGTAAGCCAAAGTGCTGTTGTCCATTTCAACTTTGCCTTCGGCGTAGATCGCGCCACCGAGAGAACCCGCGGCATTGGCAATGTTATCGTTGAACGTCGAACCGGAAACAGTCAGCACCGCGGATGCGCCGGAACTGTAAATTCCTGCGCCGTTGGATGCGGTGTTGTTTCTGATGGTGGATTCTTTAATCAAAAGTCCGCCGGAAACATTGTAAATCGCGCCGCCGTCACCGGCGGCAATGTTATTATGCAATTCAGAACGGTCAATGGTTATGAATCCGCCGTCATTGAAAATCGCGCCGCCGGAAACAGAGGTCATGTTGTTATAGAAACTGGTGTCTTTCAACAGCAGATTTTCCTTACTCCAGATTGCTCCGCCGCTGTTGGTTACAGGATCAGCGGTCGGATTGCCGCCGGTAAAACTGATGCCGTTAATGCGGACATAAATCTTATTGTTGGGCAGATTGTCGTCAACATAAAGTATCCGCGTGTTATTGCCGGTCGCATCGAGCACGGTAGTACCCGCCCCCTGCCCCTGCAGAATAAGATCCTGGGTTATAGTCAACTGGGTGTCAACGATGATTCTTGAGCCGACCAGTTCTATCGTCTGACCGTTCGCCGCGCCGTTAAGCGCCGCCTGAACGGTGCTGTATCCGATCAAAGTGTTCTGATTGACCGCCACAAATGCATTGTATTCATAAGCGCCGCGGTCACGAGTTCCGTTGCGCATATAACCGCGGGCATCATATAATGACGGGCCGTTGTTCAGGCCTCTGTCAATTGCTATTGAGTTGGAAGCCAGGGCGATGGTCTGCACCCAGCCGCCATTATCCTGCAACGTTCCGTTTGCAAATATTGGACTGCCTTCGCTGCCAACAATTGAATTTGTGCGACTGACGCTTCCGGAAATATTGGTATATGGACCGCTATTGCCGTTTCTGTTATAGGATACAATCGTATTGATAATGTCATCTGTTGTACAACTATTATAAATGCCGTAATACTGGTTGTACGCCACCGTGGAATTTTCCAGCTTGACGTAAGGATCTACAGTCACATCGTCCTGGGTTATGTAAATTCCGCCGCTGAAACTGTTGGAGTTACTGTTATAAGCCACTGTAAGATTATAACCGTAGAAATTGCTTGCGGTGTAAACCCCGCCGCCGAATACCGCGGAGTTGTGATCAATTGTGGTCGATTCCGCCATCACAGTGCCGGCCGCGATGCTCAAATCCGGCATCGTGAATACTCCGTTGTAGATACCCCCGCCGTTGACGGCGGTGTTGCCGGTGATCGTGGTATTGGTCATCTGAATCGCGCCGATATTGTAAATACCGCCGCCGTCCAGACTCGCCATATTGTCGCTGATCGTGACGCGGTCCATGTAGATCTTGCCGGCCGCATCATTAAAAATGCCCCCGCCGTTCAGTGCGGACGCACCGGTAATTACGACATCATTCAAAACCAGCAGCTCATTGTTGTAGATGCCCTGAACATTCTTCAAGCCGGCATTGCCGTTGTCGATGGTCATGCCGTCTATTTTCACATAAATCGCAGACGCGCTGTTTATAATAAATACGGACGTGTTGTTAAGCTGCGATCCGTTGACGGTAACCGCCAGCGAACCGGGGCCTTCAATAATCACGGAATCAGTAATCGTCAAACCGGTATTCAGCAGATTGATCGTCCTGGAATTAAAGCCGTCAAAGAACGACTGAGAGAAATGAATCGTGTCAATTCCCGGATTGAGATTGGCTGCGGCAATCGCCCAGCGCAGCGAACCGATACCGGTATCGTTGTTGTTCGTTACAAACAGTCCTTCAGAAGGAATGCCGACCGCGAAATAGAACGCGCCGGACTGATTCAACGGATTGGACACCCGTACCCAGGCATTCGGAGTTGCAGTCGTGTCATAATAATAGGGAACTTCAAGGCTGAAATCAAAACTGGCGCCTGCCGCGGTGGAATCCAGAATATCCATGCTGTAGCGGTTTCCGGAAAGCGCCGTAACATGGAAAGTCATGTTGACTGCATGTGCAGTATCAGCAATCGCTGGCACAATTCCGTTTTCGTTCCATATAGACATCGTCTGCCCTGAACTGCCGCCGGTAAAGCTCAGTTCACTCCAGTTGGCCAGCGTCCCGATGACGATGGTGCGGACTTCACCTGCTCCAAGAAGGAAATTTACCGCTCCGGAGTTGACCGTCGTGGTATTGGCAAAATAACTGCCGTTAGCGCCGGATGCCCCGGTGAGGCTGCCGTTAAGCGTAATATCATGCGTACTGATAAGCAGTCTGCCGGCGGTACTGTCAAAATTGAAAGTTCCGTTCGTGGTAACTGCGCTGCCAAGCACTTTATCGCCGTTGGCGATCGTCAGATTGTAATAAGTTCCACCAGCCAGCGACTGAGCCGCCGCCCCCTGATAAATTACCGTCCCGTCGGTAAGATTAAACGCGGCGGTCACGTTACCTTCCAGGCTGAGTGTGCCATTGCCGGTAAACATAAATGACCCTGTTGCCGTAAAATTACCCTTGACCAGCAGATTGTTGGCGGCAAGCCGGAACGTGGTACCGGCGTCAATTACAAAATTATTATTGACGGTAAAATCGCCGCTCACTACCGGTTTGACAACCGCTCCGCCTACTTCCAGATTGTAGTAATCCACCACGGCAATATCCTGTCCGGAACCGCCGAGATATTTCACGGTTGAAGTTCCGTAAATGAAACTTCCAAAATTGTTAGTGTTTCCATAAAGCGCCAGAGTCCCCAGGCTGTTGAATGCCAGAGCGCCCTGCACATCCGCGCTGCCGTTGACCCGGAGGGTGTCGGATGCTGCCGCGTAATTCAAAGTAAGCTGGCTTCCGGCGGCAACGGCCAGATTTTCTGTTACCAGAAATCCGGCAGTTGCGGTTCTTTCGCCGGCGCCGCTGATTGTCAGGTTGCTGTAAGTTACCGCATCAACCGACTGCGCGGCATCAGAAACATAATTTACTGTGGAACCTGCCCCCGCGCTGAACACGCCCAGCGTATTGCCGGCGCCTTTCAACGTCAAAGTGTTGCCGGCTCCGAGATCGACAGTACCGGCCGCCGCGACATCGCCGTTGACTGTAAGATCGGTGCTGATCGTCAGGTGAGAGGTGCCGTCCACGCTGAGCATATGCCCGATAGTCCTGCCGGCAGTGGTGATATCAACGGTTGCGCCGTTAACCAGTTCAACATCATATAAGGTCGAAGAAAATTCAGCGCCGGGGCTGGTAACGGGGTTGGTGCCGCCGGTGTAACGCAGCGTTACCGTTGCGCCCGGATCATGCACATAAATGAAATCATTCCCCTTGGCCGCGCCGTCCAGTTCCAAATATCCGCTGTTAGTTGAGCCGCTTCTGACAGTCAAACTGTTATTATTCAGAATCGGGGTGTAATTCGGGGACAAGGCTCCGGTCTGATATTCGGTAACGGAAACATTGGTTACCTGCATAATCGCATTGTTGATCAGGACATAGTCGGAATTGCCGCGCAGATCGAGGTAACTGAGTTTTACCTCTGACAGAGTTCCAGTATGCGGATTATCTCCGGCCTGCATTACAGTAATCCCGTCAGCGCTGATATATGTCTTCAGGCCGTTGGTCAGGCCGACAATATTGACCTTGACACCGTCATGAAGCACAAGAGTGCCGTTAGTAAGCACGACATTCGCCCCTAATGTGAAATTGGGCGATGTTTCATCAAACACGATTACACCGGACCCGGAAAGATTTGCCTGATTTACCGCCCAGCGGAGAGAACCCGTATCAAGCGGATCATCTGAATTGTCGGTGACCAGTCCGAAAGCATGGCCGACATAGAAATAGCCGGGGTTGCTTTCCGTCCAGCCGGGAAGCGCGACCCACGGGTTGACTGAAGGATCGGACGAATAATGTAATATCCCCATGTTATTGTCAAAATATTTTCCCGCGGCATTGCCGGAATAATCAACGAGGGTGAAGCTGAATCCGGCCGGGCTGCTGCCGGAAGCGGTCGGAGTTATGTTCCAGGTAACCTGCATACTCCCTGAAAAATCGGTAATGTCGCCGACCGGGTGAATCACGGTGTCAATCAGGCGTACCACCGCACGGTCCGCGGCAGTGACCGTTCCGGATATATTGTCCGGAGTCAGATGCACGTTAGTCCATTTATAAGTTCCTGGATTGGCGGTGTCTTCAACCGCCAGCACGAAATCAGTTCCGCCTGCTGACAACGGCAGTGAAACCGTGCCGTTGCCGGCGGTTATAAAATACCGTCCGGCAATACCGGAAGCGCCGGTCGGGGCATTCGTGAGCACCAGGTTGCTGTCATGAATCATAAACGAACCGTTGACGAAAGTGAAATCAGTGGCATTGATCGGACTGGTTGACAACGGGTCCATTGTGACGCCATGAACGTTATCAATGGTAATTGTAGTAAATGTCTGATCGAAGTCAAAGAAAACATTCTGAGCGGCAGTTGTACCGACAAAATCCAGCGCCACGCCGCTGAAATCACCAGCCCCGGACAGCGACAGATCGCCGGTAAGCCGGATGGTTCCGGAAGTCCCGATACCGCCGTTGACAACAGTCAGGCCGCCGTTTATGTTCAGTGTGGCATTGTTGTCGAGCATGAGATAGCCGTTTACAGTCAGCGAAGTATCGGACTGTTTAGTTCCGCCACCTGACAGCACCAGATTGCCGTATGTTGCAACCGCCAGAATGGTCTGATCTCCGGCAAGCGTGTACTGAATGGTAGAGGTATCTGCAACAGTATTCAGCGTAATCTGCGTCAGCGCATTTGTTCCCAGCGTGAGAATACCGGAATTCAAAACGTCAATGCCGACTTTTTCGCCGGTACGGGTCGAAACAATCGTCCCGCTGCTGTCAATGGTGAAGTTATGGGAACCATCGGTTTCCGAGACTTGAATATTTGAACGGCTGTTAACGTTCCAGGCAGTGCTTAACGTGCCGGACGCGGTATTGTCAAAGATAAAGGTGGCATCCTGCGTATCAAATGTAGTCAGTACTGGAGCTCCGTTGATAGCAAGCCATGAATTGACATCGGTAATGTCGCCACCCTGATACTCATACTGGTCATTTCTGCTTTCAAACGCGCCCATTGAAGGCGTGGCTTTCCTGTCTTTGCCGTTTTCGGAAGTCGTGATTGCAACAGTAGTTCCGGCTGAAGCCGCCACGCTGGTCTGTGCCAGATACAGCGTCATCGGACTGTTGGCTGAAGGACCGTTGTGCTCGAGAACCGTACTCAACTTCAGGTCTTGAATAACTCCGTTAAGATCGCCGACAATGTTAGTGGCGGATCCGCCGAAGTCAAAGCCGAAAAACGCACCGACTGCGGAATAAGTAGCGCTGTTCATCGTTCCGCCGACTGAATAAAAATCGCCGTAACTGGTGGTGGAGGCGGTCTCCTGAATGAAGTTCTGGGCGATGATTGAATCGATGATAGTCATATTGCCTGCGGCAACATACATTCCGCCGCCGTATTTCTGAACCCCGAGCGCGGTTCCGGCAATGTTATTGGCAACTGTTATGTACGTAAAATCAAATACGCCGCCGCCGAAGAGGGCGAGGCCGCCGCCGTTCTGCCCGGCGGTGTTTTGTGAAATGGTCGAATTCGACATGGTGAGATCGCTGGAGTTAATATATATCGCGCCGCCGTTGCCGGTGGTGGCTTGATTATATCCGAAAGTAGTATTGGTAATTGTCCCGGGGGCGCTGATCGCATACAATCCGCCGCCGTCTCCGGTGGTGGCCGTATTGGACAGAATAGAACTGTCGGCGATACTCAGAGACCCGGTTTCAACATAAATCCCCCCGCCGCCGGTAGCTGCGGTATTGCCGCTGATATTGCTGTATCCGTGTGCGTTGCTGCTGATTGTCAGGCTGCCGGCCTGAGAGAATATACCGCCGCCTTTGCCTGCCGCGATGCTGTTCAACACCGAAACGTTAGTCAAGGTCAGATTTTCTTTTGAATATATCGCGCCGCCATGACCGCTGTTGACCGCCAGAGCGGCCTTGCCGTTCTGCAATGTCATGTTCGACAAGCTCACTTGAACCAGCGCCAGGTAAGCAGGATTGTCTATCGTGAAGATTCTGCTGCTGCCGCCGCCGTCAAGCGTTATACTGGTATTCAGATTCGTCAAAAATCCGTCAATGTCAACGGCATGGAGAATGTTGATGGCTTTAATCTGAAGGTTGACAGTGGAACTTGTCCATCCGGTATCGTCCACAGTTATTTTAGCGTTGGAGTCCGCCCAGTAGACCGCATCGCGCATCGTCACGTTTCCGACCCAGCCCGGAGTATTATTTGAGAAATTAAATCCCCCGTCTACCGGTTCCGTGCCGCTGTCTGTATTCTCGGTAACAACCACCGCCAGCAATGATTCATAAGAACCCATGTTCGGGTTAGTCAGCGGTCTGGCCAGGCTGCGCTGGTCGGTGTTCAAACTGGTAAACTGTCCGAAATTCGACAAAGCCACGCCGGAGGCAATGGCCACGCTGCCGTCCTGCAGACGGTAATTCATGGTTTTCGCACCGTTGTAGTGCATCGCGGTGTCCAGATTAAGGTTAAGCACATAACCGAAAGAGTCGCCGGTGATATTGGTCGTGCTTGTGCTCCAGTCATAAACTGCTTTGTCGAATCCGCCGATAATGTTGTACTGCGCGTTAGTTCCGGTGGTGTCCACAATACCGGAGTTCTGGACGTAAACATCCATTAAAGTCTGTACCGCCGGAGAGCCTTTTGACTGAACGGTATTGCCGGCCACGATTGAATCACT
Organism: uncultured Lentisphaeria bacterium; assembly: GCA_903840185.1. Lineage (GTDB taxonomy): Bacteria > Verrucomicrobiota > Lentisphaeria > Victivallales > Victivallaceae > CAIPAT01. Next base: position 22,917 of record CAIMFA010000684.1, read on the forward strand.
GATAAAGAGGGTTCCGCCGTCAACTGAAACTGCCGATTTGCTGTACGGAAGCGGAGAAACGTAACTGGTGTTTAATTCCGTATGATTACCGGTAATCGTGCTGTAATACAGATAAATATTGCCGGACCTGTTATATATCGCGGCCCCGGCTCCGGCGACATTGGCATCATTTTTGGCCTGCGTCGCGGTCAGGGTATTGAGTGCGATGGTGGTATTGGCAACATACAGATTGCCGGCATTGTAAATCCCGCCCCCGGAGACGGACTGGGACACCACATTGGTAATTTCACCGGATGCGGAGTTGCTGTAAATTGCGGCGCGTTCGATAGTAAAACTGCCTGCGTTATATATCCCGCCGCCGAGCCCGGCTGCGTCCGGTTTATTCGTAGATGATCCATAAGCCGTAACGGAGTTTCCGGTAACTGTGGTATCATACGCCTGCATGACTCCGCTGTTATAAATCCCGCCACCGTAACCGGTATTGGTATAAATTAAGTCGCTTCTGTTGTTATCAGCCTTGGAATTACTTACGACAAAGTTATTCAGAATGAGGAAACCCTCATTATGAAGGCCGCCGCCTTTACCGCCGAATGCAGTGTTGGTAAAAACGGTTGAAATGGCGGTATCACCTCTATTATTTCCGTTGGTGGCGGTAAGATTGCTCAGATAAACCGTCGCCAAGTTGGAGAATGCAAACACCGCGGAAGCATTCTGGGCATCTACAATAATTCTGCCGGTTGCATTCTGGGCGCGATACGCTACCGGATCATTTACATCGCCGTAAGCATTAGGATCCAGCGGATTAATGACTGCAACCGAACTGACGGCGATTTCTTTTGAGGTCTGGTATCCCAGAATGACGTCGCCGACGGTGATTGCGCCATAATTCAGTTTGATCGTATTATTAGTATTATCGGCAAAAACGGAACCGTCAAATTTTACATAGTGGTTATTATTGTATTGCCCGTCGGCGAAAGCCTGCTGGCGGTTATAGGTATCCATCCAGTAAATTGCTTCCCGCAAGGTCAGGCCGTTGGCCTTGGCGATATCAAACTGATGTCCCGCCGCCTCGGTGGTCTGCAATCCGGACTGGTCGGCCTTGCTGTTGACGGTAATGTAAAAGATCGGTTCAAACGCGCCGACGCTCGGAGCTATATTGGTGTTGCCGTTGACGTCAGTGCCGGTACGGGTGTTGCCGCGCTGGTCATGGGTAATCCCTGCAACATCTGTTCCTGCCAGATAAGCGATACTGCCCTCATACTCGATCGCCATCGTATAAGTACGATAATTCGCATTGATATTCGGATTGGCAAGATACAGCGAATTCTTAATAGCTAAAGATGTCGCTGCGTCCACACCGACCTGATTGCCTGCGCCGCCGACATCGCCAGCGGATAGAGAATTGCCCGGATTATTAGCGGAGTCAACATACCAGTCGCTGTAAATGTTGTAAGTGAAATTATTGACGTTCTGATTGCCTGACAGCCATATCTGTGAGCCCGCAACCATCGGAACTGCGACAGAATTGTAAAAAATTGAATCGACAACTGAAAGATCCGACGTGTACACCGGATTATTAATATAGATATCCGCTCCCTGTCCGCCGGCAGCCGTGTCGTTATTGGCAAAAGTAGAGAATGCGATATCTAGCGAGCCGTGATCCAGATAAATCGCCCCGCCTGCAGTAGTCGCTATGTTGCTGTAGAATGTGGAGTTATTGATTGTCAGCGAGCCGGCAAGCTGGTAGATTGCGGCACCCAGATCCGACTTGTTGCCGGAGTTCGCAACTGCGGGATCACTGCCGAAATAGCTGTTAGTGATTGTAGTCGAATTACTGCCGTCACTGTAAAACGCACCGCCGGCGACCGTGCTGGAATTGTTTAAGGCATTTATTTCGTTCAGCGTTACAGTGCCTGATGTTTCAAAATACATTGCGCCGCCTTTGGCCGCGCTGTTGCTGTCAAACAGAATAAAATCAACCGTCGCATTGCCGCTGTTGCTGACAAAAATTCCCCCGCCGTTCTTAGTGGCGGTGTTGGTATCGAAAACAGTACTATGATTATGTGTATTATTAATGTCAGTTTTAACTGTAAGATCACCGGAATTGTCGGCGAAATAGATGCCGCCGCCGGAACCGCCGCTGGCGGTGTTGTCCTTAAATGTATTGAATTCCAGCGAGAGATTCGTGCCTTGAGTATAGCTGATCCCCCCCCCGCTGGTAGCGGAGTTGGAATCAAATGTCACGCTGTTAAGATAGGTGTCTGAACCGCTTTCAATGGCAAGCCCGCCGCCGATACCGGCAGTCGACGTGTTATTACTTAACGTTGACGTACTGACCAATACATCGCCGATACTGTAAATCCCCCCGCCGTTACCGGTAGCGATATTGCCGTTGACCGTTGAGCCGGTGACCGTCAGAGTACCGGTCGGGCCTTTAAAAATCCCGCCACCGGAGTCGGCCGAATTCTGACCTATCAAGGAATTGCCTTGAACGGTCAGAATGCCGGCGGTATAGATGCCGCCGCCGTTCAAATCCGCAGCGTTGTTGACAACATCAACTTTTGAAAGGACCAGATCGCTATTGGAATCAACAAATATGCCGCCGCCGGCACCGTTGGAACGGTCCAGCGAGCCGGTATCAATTGCATGCCCCTGCTCAACGATCATGTTCTGCATGGTAACCACATGTGTGGCATCGGATACCGCACTGATATAGAATGCGCGGTTCATGGCAGTACCGATTACGCCGCCAACCAGCGGCCTGGCATCAACAATGACGCGAGTTGTAGGAGGCGTGGTTCCCGGCGGAAGATCTGAAATCGTGCCATCGATCGTAATATTTTTTGATATTTCAATCTGGCCGAGAGACGCATTCAAATTAATAGTATAATCCGCTCCGCCAGTCGGCAGGGTGGCTTTAAGTGTGGACTGCCAGCCGGCAAATATAACTTCATCGCCGTCCTGCGCCGTCAGGATCGCTTTTCTGAGCGTATAAGTGGCGTCAGGAAGGGACTGAATCGGATTGTCGGTCATGTTATTGACGGTAATATTCGTCAGATTGTACTTATAGTCGGCAAAGACAAATCCGGATGCCTCAATATTGCCGGTGTGATATTCAAGCGTCCAGTTGCCGGCAGCACCGGTATCATCGGTTGACGCAGCGATGTCGGCACCGGTGGCATGAGCTAACTGTTGAACAAAAGCTTTTCCGTCGGCATCGGCGGCAATATCGCAACCGTACAACAGAATATCGCCTTTAGCGGTCAGTGATTTTCCCCATACCGCGAGTTCCGCCTGGTGTGTTTGAACAAATGCTGAATCGACTGTAACATCACCAAGTCTGAAAAAGCCGTCATTACCGTGAGAGATAATATGAATGGCGTCAATATTGCTCTTATCCTGCAGATATTGGGTGATTTGCGCAAAAGCATCGCCCTTGCCCAGCATTACGATATCGACATTTTCACCGAGGCTCTTAATTGCATCTACTATCTCCTGAGAACTCATTACGGAAGAATTTATAAACGCCACTTCGTGCTGTATTGTATCAGCAGGTATGACAGAAGTGAAAGAATCAAGAATATTCCGGTTCAAATAGGTCTGTACCAGATCCACCTGCCTGGCGTCTTTGGCGCCTGCGGTGAACTCCAGGTTCCAGTCGCCGCCCTGCGCAGCATTGCCGGTCAGATCGGTACTGGCGGCAGTTTCATGCCCGGTGATATGCGCGATTTCGCTCACCAGGGCTTTGCCCGCGTCTGTCGATGCAAGATTGGACGCCAGAAAGTCCACCCTGCCATGCGAATCAAGCATGCCTTCAACCCCGTGCCAGAACTGCTGCTGGACGCTGTCGCTCAGCGAAGTAACCGTGGTTTTGCCGTCTTTGAACAGGCTGAGCTGTCCGTTGCCGGCTTCAGACAGGAAGGCGATGGAGTCGGCTTTTCTGCCATGCAGGGATTCATTGATCTGCGCCAGAAGCTGAGCGGAGGTGGTATTATGGGAATCGTATTTAACTACAATTGTATTGCTGTCGGCCAGCGAAGCAACGGCGTCGGCATTGTCCAGGGAAGTGGAAATGACCATGACGTTTACATGCTTTTCAGCCGCGCCGGCGTTATGTGTCACCGGTGCGGAGTGATCCAGTCCAAGCGCCTGAGCCAGAAGGTTATCCACGCCAGTGTGCTGCTGCGTGACGCCATCGGAATTAGGCCTGGTTATATCGCTGTTGCTTTGGGTATGAGGATTGTGCTGTTGAGCCTGCTGGCTCTGATCCTGGTTCTGATTATGATGAGCGGCATCATTTTTGGCCGCGTCATTTTTGTTAGCATCATTATGATGCTGGTTTGCTACCGCCACAGCCGCTACAGCCGCGCCGTCAAACAGGATTCGTTCTTCAAGTTGATACATTTGCACACCTCAATGTTATATCCTCGAATATGTTATTATTATTATCAGTATAAATAAAAACGCCATCGGCGGATTTTTTTCCAGCGATGGCGTTATTTAATACAAAATTGTTTGCAGCATTTCTTCCGTCGTTACCTGTGCCGGCATGGCCGTCAATCAAATTGACATTGAGCCGGTTGACCGAAATTTCAGCATCGACATAGAAACGGCGTACCGCGTTTGCGGCATCAAGCCTGACCGCCGCCCCTTTACTCATCATTCCGTTGACAGTAATGGTAATATCTGCATGCACCATGTCCAGAACCAGTTCCAATCCGCAGCCGTCACTGGCGGAGGCGAATGAAAAGCTCCGGCCGGGACAGGCGAATAAGACCGGCGTGTTGATTGAAACCGCTCCGGCTCCGGAAATTATCACATTTACGCTGTGGGTATTATCTGTAAGTATGCCGTTCCAGGATTTGAACAATTCACTGTGCACCGCGTCGAATGCGGCGGCATTGTCGTCCAGAATAAGGTGTCCGGCATTGTCCCGGGAAATAGCATGCACTAAATTGAGTTCAGAATGGGCAATAAGATAATCAGCGGCCTGGTTAAAACCATGCTCACTGTTGATTTTGATGAATTCCAGTCTGCGCGCATTGATGTCGGCAATAACCGGCGCCATATCGACTGCCATGGAATCAATGAAGTCAATTCCGGCTGACTGGCCGGTGCATAAGCTGGAATATGCAAAAGCGTTATGCAGCTGCTGCACTCCATCAACAAAAACTTTTTCTTCCAGCTTATACATCATCAAAACACCATTGTAATTGGGTCTGTCCGGAATTTTCACCGTACAATATACTTAAAATAGCAACCCAGCCCGTCACTAGACAATGAGGGCGTACTATTATATAATAATGCTATATGGAGAAAAAAGAAAGTATCAATCAAAAAAATATATTGAAAATAAAAGAAAAGAAAAAACTGACCGGCATAAAAATCATGCGGGTCAGTTTATAATCATCGGATTATCGCGGAAAAATTACTTTTTCTTGTCCGCAACGTTCGCATTTTTCTGGAGAACGCCGGCTTCAAGTAACTTGTCGATAAGGTTTTGCATGGAATTAAACGCGTTCAGAAAGCCCTGGGGCGGCATGATGATGCGTTCTTTGCACAGCGGAGTCGGCTCACTCTTGCCATCGGCATCCGGCTGGAGGGTGACGAAATCGAATCTTACCATTCCGCCCGCAAAATGAATCTGTCCGATACCGTCTGCATAGATTTCAGTTTTGACATTGACATCCATTATTGAATTCTCCTTGTTTCTTTGGCTTAATACATGCCTGGTTTATGTAGCACGAATAAAAATCTATTATACTGTGTAAAAATAAATATGCAAATGCCGGGAACAAAATTAATGTTCTAAATTATTCCGCCAATGACGGTTTTAACTTGCGGTTCATTTGTGGTGACCGGATGAATTTTCGTCCCTGCGGCTGATGTTGATTATCCCGTAAATGATACATATAATCAGCGCAATGATATTCAGCCAGTAAGCCGCCGCGATTGACCATTCTCCCATTTCCTGCGCCATGTTGCGCCTCCATCCATAAAATTTTCCACCGTGCAGAGTATAACCTAATACGCCAAGCCACTGCGGACAAGTTGAATAATCATTTTTCTCCCGGAATATAATAATTAGTCTCTTCTAAATTTGCTTTAAAGGTCACAATACTGTATCTTATAACTTTAGGATTTTTAATAAATCGCGCCCGCCCGGAGCGGTCTTAAACCTGTAACTTAGTGAGGATATAAAATGTTTCGCATAATGAAAATGCTTGTAATACTCGCCGTTTTTGCGGCGGCCGGATGTGAAAGCCTGAATCTGACATGGGATGAAGTTCTCGGACGCAAGTCTGATCCGGCGACTTCCGATGGCAAGTCCTCCGATAAATATGAACCCAAATACGCCATGACCTTCCATGAAGTGGTGGAGTATCCCAGAGCGGAATCCATTGAGAAAGAGATTGTTACTTTTGACGGCAAGAAATTATATATCAATTCCAACTTCTTCGTCTCCAGCCGCGAAATAATCCGGGCAAAGATGATTGAGCGCAAAGACCAGAAAGACTTCTACGATCTGACGGTGAATTTGAGCCGGCGCGGCAAAATGAGATGGATGAACATGGTGGTTAATTTCCGGCATTCCGAAATCGCGATAATGCTCGACGGCTCGTATTATAAATCTTTCACTCCGGAAGTCATTACTGATGAAGACACCGAATGGGTGATAATACCAGGACCGTTTGATCCAGTCACCGCCAAAGGCATCGTAAAATACGCTGAAAAGAATTACGATTACTACAACCCGGACAGCAGAAAGTCGTTCTAATCAGCAGTCCCTGCCATTATATGGCTTAGTGCTCCATATGCCAGCGGACAGTTTTCTCCAGCGCCTTACTGAGCGGAAAATCCATTGTCAGCTTCAGTTCTTTTCTGGCGCGCCCCGTACCCGGAACATAGCGAGCAGGCAGTGTATCTTCAGACGGAGCCTGAAGAATTTGAATTTCACTGCTGTTCCCGAAACACCGGTTGACCTCCGCGGCTAATCCGGCAATAGAGATCTCCTGCTCCGAACCGACATTATAAGCCCGGTCGTGCAAACCCTTAGTCAGAATCGTCCAGAGCCATACCGCCAGATCGGCGGCATACATATATGACCGTAAAGCCGTACC
>CAIMFA010000685.1 GCA_903840185.1 uncultured Lentisphaeria bacterium
CCCATTACTCCGGCTTTTCCGGCTTCTCCGTCGGCGTGGAGAACCTGCCGTCAATGATCAGTTCTCCGGCATTTTCCTGTTTCACACTTTCAGGCAGAGGGATGAGTTTGCCGCCTTCGTATTTGAACGGCACCGGACGCTGCGGTTTTCCTTGCGCCTGGATGCCGGTAAACAGCACATTATTCTTTTCATCAATAGTGAATCTCAGCCAGTTGTATTGAAAGTCCTCCAGCGCTGCTTCAGCAAAGCTACTGTTCTCCAGCTCTTTGTCTTTAGCTCCGGACAGGCGGAATTTGTCCAGTCCCGGCAGCCGGATCACCCCGCTCTGCCCCGGCATAGTGTACAATAAAGCTTTGTCAATAGTCAACACGCCGCTATTCCTGACAACCGGAATCGAGCCGCTTAAAGTACCGTTGGCCTCGATCTGGCTGAAGCCGCAGAAGCGCAGCATTTCAGCAAGCTGGATGCCGCGGACCGAAAATACCGTCGGGCCGGAACCTTGCTCCGCCTCGAGCCGGAACGCATCATCGCTGTTAACCATGCCGCCCAGCCATTTGAACCGGCAATTTTCGATTAAAATCTCTGAAGGTGATTCGAACTGCATTCTGGCCAGTCCGTTGCCCAGTTCATAGCGTCCATATTTAAGCCCTTTGAAATTAATGACCTGATGCGGAGCGCTCCGGAGATTGAACAGATCATCAAAGGCACATTCAAAATTAACGCCCCGGAGTGTTCCTCCCGGTATTCGCAGTTGCGCATCCCGGGCTTTAACCACGGCTGATCCCTGAACCGCGCCGCCATCCATTTTAACAGAGCCTTTGCCGCTCAGCATTCCCTGAAAATCATATCCGGCAAATACCGGGAACATTGATTCCAGTTCGAACTCCGGAGGCACGATAAATTCCGGCACGGAGTATTCCAGTTCCAGTTTAACCGGATCCAGCGGGAAAGCGATCCGTCCCATATAAGAAAAATGAGCGCCCGGCAGCGGGCGGCAGGAGTAACTGCCCTGGAACGCCACTTCCGCGTCGCCGAATTCAATCTCCGCCGCCGTCGAACCGTAATCGCGCTCCCGCCAGAGGAAAGAGTTTATTTTCAACTCCCCGGGGGAAGCCGCTTTCATGTCCGGCAGGGAAACAGGAATCCTGATATCGATGCCTTTCAGCGCGATCTGCCGGTCGGGGAAATCGGCGGAAGCTCCGGTCAAGCCGGCTTTGCCGGCAAAAGTTTCGCCGTCATACTGCCCGGTCATGGCAATAGCCGGACAGTCGGCGGTAAATTCATCGCCTCTCACCTTCAACCCGTTAACTTTAAATACCGGACGCGTGGCGAAAACCCCGTATTCATCTCTTTTACTTTCCCAGTTCAGGATAAATGATTCTACCTCAAAATCCGCCTCGCAAGCCGTTCCTGACAAATCCTTTACGGACAGCTTGCCGGAAAATGTCCGCGGCATGAAACCGGAAGCGCCGCCCTCGCGGCTGAATTCGGTTTTAGCGGCAAGCCCCGGCGCTTCAAATTTCATGCTGCCGGACTGCCCCTGCAAGCCGGACAAGTCAATATCGCTGTCCATCCGGATAAAAGCCGCCGGCCAGCTCAATCTCTGATCGAAGACGAATTTACTGACCATCTTGAGCTCATCGGCTTTAGTTTCGATATCGCGGACATTCAGCGAAACTGAACCAAGCTCCAGGCGGCTTTCAAGCGACTCCGGGACCAGCCTTGAGTTTCTGATTAGCCCCTCAAACGTCAGATGAGCACCGGCGGAGGCGGCATTGAAAGATTTGCTGCTGAAGTTTACTTTGTCAAAAGCCAGCTGCTCTTTCAGATTCTTCCTGATCTTCGCCGGCATCGGACCGCGGTCAAACAATCCATCCAGCACGCCGCCGGACGCCTCAAATGCGGTGTCTCCTGAAATAATATTGAGATGAGCAAGCCTGCCGGATATTTTTTTGTAATTAAGGACATAACCGTCTTCAAATTCCAATTCGCAAGCATCCTCCAGCTTATCCGCCGCCAGCTTGATATTTTTGTCCGAGAACCCAATATTTTCCACAACTACGCGTCCATTGAAACTGCGAAGTTCCCACGGACGGTTTTTACGCTGCTCAAACTTTAAAATACTTTTCAAGCTGCCGTTCCTGAGATTGAGTTTGCGTTCATCCGAGGCGACATCAAACCGGGTAAATGACAGCTCGCCGCCGCCGGAATACTGCGATACGTTTCTGGAGTTCTGAATGTCCGCAGACACGCTGAATTTTGCAACGTCCAGTTTATAACTTTCAATCATGCCTGCCAGCCTGCCGCAGGACAAACTGCCCCATATTTTAGCGGGAAAATTCCCGCTGTTCCCGAAGCCGCAATTGCAGTTTAAAGCCAGATCGTTCATAACAAAATCCCAGCCTTTTCCGGCAAAGATCGCGGCAGGCACCCGCACGCCGAAGCTAACATCGGAAGTTTTTGGCGACGCCTCGCGGTCCGGACATTGCAGTTTCATTTTAGATTCAAAGAAAGCGGTACCGGCGGAAATCGTCCTGCCTTCGCCGGATATATTAATATCGGATAACGTACACCCCAGGCCGACTTCGCCGGAGAAACCTCTGCCCGCACCATCGATACTGATCTTGCCGGCGGAGGCAAAGATAAACATCTGGTCATACTTCATAAAGAATTCACATACTTCCGGCGGGGCTGGAATTGCCGGACTGGACGGCGGCAGCATTTGACTGGTCAATTTCCATTCCCCGGTTCTGCCGGACAGGGAAACATTGAAACTCCGCGCCATTACGGCATCCGTCAGCGGCTTGATCTTATATTTCAACGCCGGCAGTATTTTTGCCGGTTCCAGCAGCATTTTCCCGCTAAACTCCACCATATCGTCGGGCGAGGCAAACTCGCACTTCGTTTCGCGGAAACTGAGCGGCAGCGGGGAACTGCTCCGGAAATCCGATACCGACAGCAGATACTTAAGGGAATCCCTGCTGAACTTGAAGTTCAACTGCCGCCTGGAGCCGTCCTGATTCAACTCATTGCATAAAATGAGACGGTCAATTTTCATATTGCAATTGTCTGAATTCCCTTCAAACGCAAACGACACTACGCGGAACGGGTTAAACTCAAACGCAAAACGTCCTTTAATCGCGGCATCGCCTTCAAGTCCGAAATTTCCCGGCAGCTTGATTATTTTCAGATATTCAAACAGTTCCGCTGCGGGGGCCAGCGCGACATTTGCCGAGATCACGGCGTCAGCAGTTCTGCCGGACAAATTCAGCGTAGTCCCGGCGGATATTTCCCGCCCGCGCCATGACACTTTAAGAGTAACATTCAGCAACGACCAGTCGGCGGATCGGGGTTCAATCATTAGTTCAAAAGGCAGCAGATATTTTTTGCCCTGCAGATTCATTTCCAGTACGGCATCCGAAATGACAATCTTCCCGATGCTCAGTTTTCTGGAAGTGCCATCCGGATTAAACATGCGTTCCTTGAACATCGCGGTAAATTTTTCCAGGTCAATATCATTGATTACCAGCTTGTCGCCGGATATCGCGCAGCGCAGATACACGCCGTTCAAATCGATTTCCCGCAACTTTGCCGGAAAATTCGGCAGAAAACTGGTTATGCTGTAACTGACTCTTACCGACTGGCACTTCAGCGCGGGGACGGACGCCTCGCCGACCGTCAGCGAACCGAGGTCAGCGCTGAACATGCCGACATTCCTGACCGTGCCGGAAAAACCGCGGATGCCGGCATCCTGCAGCAATCCGGGCAGTATGCGGTTCTGAAAATAATCCGGCAGATAGTAGTTGACCAGGTTAAAATAAGCTCCGCCAATGGCGGTCAGCAGCAGAACGGCAAGCAAGCCTGCCAATATAACAGAACGTCTTACAGACATGATAAAATTCTTTCAATTAAAAGTAATGCTGGTTGTCCGGAATCAGATAATCAATTTACGTCCGGCACTGGAATACTCGATGGTGCGGATCCGGATCCACCTGCCGTCGCTATCATAATAAAGGCTGCCTTCCGGATCATGACCGAATCTGCCGGAGGCAAAATCCGCGACTACCGGCGGAAAAACTATCCAGTCGCCCCGCGACTTCAATCTGTCCTGGTTGTGCAGCGCAATTTTTTCCAGCAGATCCTTATGACCGCCTGCCGGCTTCCGCGCCGGACGGGCGGCGGCGATTTCACGCAATATTCCGGTTTCCGCCCCCATCATATCGATCTCGCATTCCGGCGAAACGCCCAGCACCGGGCCGGAGTCCATCCCGCCGCCTGCACCGGTGTATGGCTGAGCCAGAATAACACTGCTGCGCAAAGTTGTCAGACCGCGCAAAATGGCATTCTCTATTGGAACAGCATGCAATCCCGCCAGCACCCGGCGGCCGTTCTCTTCCAGAGTAAGGTCACCGGGATGAACGTTCAGACAGGGAAAATCGCCGGTGATGTTCGACAGGGATACAAATCCGGCAAGGATTCCGAACGCAATATCATATTGCGCCAGCTGTTTCCGCAGCTCGCCGGTCCACAGCTCCCGGATGTGCCGTCCCGATTCCGTGAACAGCGTGACGCTCTTTTCGCCATGCTGCAGATAAAACTCTTTTATGCTCAAGGCCGCCAGCGGCAGGCCGAACCGGCGGGCGATTTCCGCAGCACGACTCTTTTCCGGAAAATCGGTAACAATAACCGACGGCACCCACTTTCCGCCCAGTTGTTCCCGGGTTTCCAGCAGGCATTCAGCATTGCTGCCGGTGCCGCTGATGAAAATCGCGGCGCCCGGCCGGCATCCGGTTTTATCCACATTATATGAACCCAATAAATTATTAATCACTTAAAGCTCCCGGTAAACGAAACATGATTCAAATCAAATGAGACATGTAATCTGCTACTTTTTTCGAAATCTGCAAGTATTTTGCATAAAAAATTAAAAGTCTTGTTATTTTGGATTTGCGCCGGAGGAGATATAATCTATATTGTATAAGAGAGGCTTTATTATAATTAGAGATTCTTTTAAAATATTAACTAAAAGTATGAGGACTTGTAAATGATTAAGTCAGTATTATCGAGAAAGTTTATCCTGGCGGCCATGGCAGTAGTATTAACATCCAGCGCTTTCGCATTTAATGTGCGTGAGCTGGCAACCCCGTATCAGGGACCGGAAAGAGACGTGATCACATTGATCATCACCTCCAACTACAAAAAATCCCGTCTGCTGGCCGAGTTGATTCAGCGTGAAACAAAACAGCCGATTCTGCTTCTGCCTGCCGGTGATCAGAAAGGCATATATTTCATGCCGTCGTCGGTCAAGAGACCGGCGCTGGAAATTAAAGAGGAAAACATCGGCAAATTCGTTGAATTAATCAACCCGCAGCAGATACTGGTTCTCGGCGACCGCGGTTTTGTTCACCAGAACTATATTGATATGATTGACAAAAAAATGCCCGTGTTCGTTGTCAACGGCAGAGACTGGGTTATCAATGCTAAAAGCGTTGCCAAGCTGCTTGACCTGAATAATCTGGCGTCTGACTATGCCCGTCTCTATAATCAGGTAGAAGGCGGTAAACTGTACAAGCCGTCAGAAACGACTCCGGCGGAAGACACCGCGGCAAAAGCCGAAGATACCAAGACTGACGTCAAGCCGGAAGCCGCGAAAGACGCCAAAGACGCTAAAGACGTAAAAGAAGAAACCAAAGACGTCTCCGCTAAAGATGATGTTAAAGAGCCTGAAGTAAAGAGCGCGGCAAAGAAATAACCGGCCGGTGGAAACTCGGAGAATAAATGTTTAATCTGTTTCAGTTGACCAGAAATACTTTCAGAGAATGTATACGTGAGCCGATCTTTTTCATCCTGTTAATAACAGCTCTGGCATTGATCGGCCATTTTCCTCTGGCGGCATTGTTTGTCTTCTCCGAGCAGATGAAACTGGTGGTTGACAGCGCCATGGCCACCAGTCTGGTATTCGGACTTTTTGCGGCAGTGCTTTGCGCCAGCCACACAGTATCGCGTGAAATGCGCAACGGCACTGTTCTGCTGCTGCTTTCCAAACCGGTCTACCGCTGGTCCTTTATCGTTGCAAAAATATTCGGGATCATTTCTGCCGTAACTCTTTTCATATTCATCTGCAATGTCGCGACAATAATTTCTGTATATATTGCCAAAGATCAGTTCCGGCTGGACATGACGGCATATTATATTTTCTTCAGTATCCTGATAATCTCTTCAACCATCGGCTGTCTGAGTAACTTTCTTTACAGCAAATCGTTTTCCTCCACCGCTATATGGATGCTCGCAGTAATGCTTCCGCTTTACTGTCTCTGTCTCTTCACTTTTAACGTGCGTCCCGAAGAAATCGTATTAACCGATCTGCTTGTCGCGCTGTCGCTTCTGTTCTTCTCTGTTGCGACCATGGCAACTATTACTGTAGTGTTCTCGACCCGGCTGGAAATGGTGGCAAACTTGACGGTATGCTGTGTAATTTTCTTCCTGGGGCTGGTCTCCAACTACCTGTTTCAGACCCCTGACGGCACTGGTTCAGCATTCCTTGATTTCATTTGCGGCTTCTTTTATGCGCTGCTTCCGAACTGGCAGTTCTTCTGGATGGCGGATGCATTAGCCACCAGGCAGACTATTCCGGTATCATATCTGATATGGGCGGGGCTTTATGTGATTCTGTATATAAGCTTCTGCAGCATGTGGGCGGTAGGAGTTTTCCAGTCTCGCGAAATAGCCAAAGACTCCCGCTAATCTTTAATTTTTTTATCCTGACGGGTTATTCCTGAATGAATAACCGAGCAGGGGCATTAACTATCGAATTTGAATAACCAACACGAACAGCCCAATTTCAATATCCAATATCCAACACGGAATATCCAATGTTCAAGTTTTAACAGATTTCAGTGAGGCCTCATTATTTTTCTATCGGCTCCAGCGAATCAGCATCAACTTCCACAGACGCGGACTGACCGAGTATTTCGACATTCACAGTTATCACTGTCTTGTTTTTACGGTATTCAATGATTCCGGTAATTCCTTTAAACGGGCCTGTACTGATTTCGACAGGCGTTCCGGCAACAAGTTCCGGCTTGACTACGATATCTTCGTTTAGTACCAGTTCCTCAAAAGACCTGATCGCGACAAGCTCTTTCAACAAAGCAACTTCACCCTTCTCATCAATGTTAATTCTGTAAAGAACCGCGTTCGATATGACAATTTTCTGGTAAAGATCTTCGGAAAGCAGGCAGAAAACATATCCGGGAAACATCGGCAGCATAAATTCCACAGTTCGTTTACCGTAGTTGTGCAGCTTCTTAAGCAGAGGCAGATAACATTCAACCCCGTGCGCGGCACAATATTCTTTCAGTTTTTTTTCCTGTCGCGGTTTGGTCCTGACCGGCATCCAGCATACACCAGGGCAATGTTCAAATATCATTTTGGGCAAACTCTCCGGTTATTTTTCATCCGGGGATCTGCCGCCCGGAACAAATTTGATATCATCGCAGACTTCATCTCCGATAATCTTTTTAATCTTCATGATAAGCTGTTTTTTCACCGGACCGTTAAGTTCCCGCAACCAGGCGCTGTGAAACACTTCCACATAAGCCACCTTGTTCTTAATGTTAAGCGGAGAAGAGACCGACGCAATCTGCCGGCCTGAAATAAGCTCCCATTTTTCCCGCAATTTCATTATCTGTAATACTTCTTCAGATAATATCCGGCTTAGAATCTTTTCGGCGGTATCTCCGACAGACACCGGACGCGGACAATACGCCACAATTTCCATATCTGCGCGGTTTTTACCATACCAGTCACACAATACTTCATAGGTATTGTAAAAAGTTTTTTTCATTTTCGCCATATATTCCCCCCCGGAGCCAAGGCACAATTCTTCTGTATCAACTCCGGCTAGAATCCGCAGAACCGCACCGGCAGCATGACCGTATGGAAGGCCAGTTTAAACGGCGCCACAAATCCCAGCACCACGTTGCGTATGCCATCTTTAAAATAGCCGAACGGAGCGCCCAGGGTGACCTGAAGAACGCCAAGCGGCAGCCGGAATATATCTATCATATCCATTCCCATATCACAAAAGCCCTTCAGACCGCCTTTAAGTCCGCGCAGAATATAGGGCTGGGCTTTCTCCGCGGCAGCCATCGCCACGGGAGCCAGCAGCGCAATTGTTATCGGATCCATGGCCTTGGCCTGCGGTGCAGGAAAGGACATGAAAGCCAAACCAATTAAAATTATCAGCAATAGAGATTTTCTCATCAAAGATTCCATCATTTACATAATAAAACAAGGATGAATATAAACCGGAAAATCATAAAAACAATAAGCGTTTTAACCCTTTAAATTAAAATTATCCAATACTGTTCCGGAACAATTGACATTGATAATCATAGCAATGCCGGGAGAATTATTTACTGGACATTCTTAGCTTTCTGCCAAAGCACTTCCATTTCAGCCAGCGATGCGCCGGAAAGGGGTTTTCCGGCAGCTTTAAGTTCTCTTTCTATATACTGAAATCTGGTTTTAAATTTCCGTGTCGC